>NZ_JAPNUG010000021.1:0-17871 GCF_036631435.1 Ralstonia sp. 1B3
GCTGACACAGGCCCCATCGGCGCGAGCGTCACAGCCCAGATGACGATGCCGTAGGCGATGAGCGAGACCACGCCGCCGCCAAACGTCTTGAGCGTAGTGGCGTCGCGCACGTCGATGTTCAGCGGGCCCTTCCACATGCGATAGAGCAGCACCATCGGCAAGCTGTCGAGCATGAACAGCCAAGCCGAGTATGCATTTGCATTGCCTGCCGCCCGCGCGCCGATGCCGTCGCACACCGTGTAGCACGCGATGAATACGCCCGTGGTGAGGGCCGCCAGCGTCGAACCAAGATCGGCCTTGCGGCCGCGCGCGAGACTCAGAATGCCGCCACTCACCAGCACCACGCCCGCGAGTGCAATCGCGCCTGGCATTTCACCCGCGAAGAGCGACGCGCCCACCGTGACGAGCAGCGGCGATGAGCCGCGCGCGATCGGGTACACCTGTCCGAACTCGCCAAACCGATACGCCCGCGCCAGAAACACGTTGTAGCCGACGTGCAGCACCGCGGACAGCGCCACATAGGGCCATGCAGCCGGCGCCGGCAACGGCAATGCAATCGCCATCGGTATTGCGGCCACGCCCGAGGCCAGCGTCATCAGCGTGATGGCGCGCAGGCGGTCGGAGCCGCTTTTCAGCAACGCATTCCATGACGCGTGGAGCAGGGCGGCGCAGAGAACCAGGGCGATGACGGCGGGGGTCACGATGACGGGGTGCGCGGAGCGCGAAAGTGAAAATCGAGTTTTTCTCACTCGATGCTGAATCGGCGAGAGCAGGAAAGCGACAGCGTAGCGCCGTCAAGCATGATCAACAATCGATATATACTGACTCGATCTGTGCAAAAAATTCACGCGATATGCGCAAACTGCCCCCTCTGAATGCCGTGCGCGCCTTTGAATCGGCGGCGCGCCATCTGAGTTTTACGCGCGCAGGCGAAGAGCTGAACGTCACGCATGGCGCCATCAGCCGTCAGATCCAGGCGCTGGAGGCGTGGCTGGGTGTGGCGCTGTTTCGCAGGTTGAATCGGCGTGTTGAACTGACCGATGCGGGGCAGCGCTACTTGGCCGAGATTGGGGTGGCACTCGACCGCATCAGCACGGCCAGCCAGGCGCTGCGTGACCGCGACGCGGTGCGCATCCTCCGCGTGAACAGCATCCCGACGTTCACGATGCGGTGGCTGATTCCGCGGCTCTCCACATTTCAGATGCGTTTTCCGCGCGTGGAGGTGCGGCTGACCACGTCCATCGAAGAGATCGAAGACCTGCCCGATCATTTCGACGTGATCATCCGTGGCGGGCCGGAAATTCACGCGGGATTCCAATCGGGGCGCTTTCTGGACGAGAGCCGCTTTCCGGTGTGCAGCCCGATGTTGCTCGAACGCTTGCCGTTGTCGACGCCATCTGACTTGCGGCATCACACGCTGCTGCATTCGGACACGCTGCCTTCGGTGTGGCCCAGCTGGCTGGTGCTGGCGGGGGTGCCGAACCTGCGGCCCGCGCATGCGCTCACGTTCGAGCATTTCTATCTGTCGATCCAAGCTGCCATTGATGGGCTGGGTGTCGCGATGGGGCCATCGGCGCTCGTCACGGAGGATCTTGAGGAGGGGCGCCTCGTCGCGCCGTTTCCGGACCTTTCACTGGTCGCGCGCAGCTATTACTGGTACAGCCCGGCGCGCAATCTCGGTGACGAAGTGGTGCAGGCATTTTGTGCGTGGCTGGGCGAGGAACGGCCGCAACGTCACGCAAACGTGAACACATTTCCGGCTTCCGGTAACGGAGGTAACGCCGCGTAACACCCTAGAGGCGCGGGCGAAACCCGGTGCTACGATCCACTCAAGTTCGATGGGTTTGAAAAGGAGGTCCCCAATATGAAGAAGAACGCATGGATTCTCGCTGCATGCCTGGCCGCGGCCGGTGTGGCAGGCTCGATCGCCTTGCCGGCGCAGGCGCAGGTGTCGATTGGTGTCCAGATTGGCCCGACCTACGCGCCGCCGCCGCCTCAGTATGAGCCCGTGCCGGTCTTGCAGCCGGGCTACGTCTGGGTGCCGGGTTACTGGCAATGGCGTGACGGCCGCTACGTCTGGCGTCGCGGCTATCGCGAACACGGCCGACCGGGTTACCACTGGCGCGAGCCGCGCTGGGAGCAGGGGCCGCACGGCTGGCAAATGCGTGACGGCGGCTGGGACCGCGGTGACGACGGCCGCTGGCGCGGTCGTGATCGCGATGACCGCTATCACTGCCCCCCGGGCCACGCGCGCAAGGGCGAATGTTGATGATGCAACGACAGGCCGGTCATGTACCGGCCTGTTTTTTGCAGGCAGTTCTGTCGACGCCGTAATCGCCGGAGGAGCGGCAGCGGCGCCCTTCGGGAGGCAACATGACAATGGAATCGAATTGGCGCACCGAGCTGTACAAGGACTTCGACGTCTATGTACTGGCCATTCCGCGTGCCGAGCGCAAATCGGAAAGGAGCGGGCAGGGACCCGCGCAGTGGGATTTTGTCGTGCGTATCTGCGAGTCGGGCGCAGACCCAACCGCGGTCGAAACTCTCGTCGCCCATTCGCATGACGAGCGTCCGCTGCCCACGCGTGAAGCCGCTGAAGATGCCGGGCTTACGCGCGGCTATGGCTTGATCGATGAATTGCTGGGGCGGAACCCCGTCCAGCAGTCGATCGATCTCTGACGCGCACTTACGCGGCCAGCGCTGCGTCGCGAACGTGCCGGCGCGCGAATTGCCACCACAGCCACGTCGAGTCTGGCCCCGGCGCGTGGAAGGCGTAGCGCGGGTCACCGCCGCTCCAGGCGTGGCCCATCGTGGTGAGTTGGCACAGGCTGACGATGCATTCGCCGTCGCGCATGTCGTTGCGCAGGACATAACCCTCGCCGCGCGCGGTTTCGCGTGAGACGTTGCCCCCATCGCCGAGATGATTCAGCGCGCGGAACTGCGCGGCCAGCTGCGCCTGGTTGGCGGGGTTGACGGCCTCGTCGCGCAGGCCGTGCAACAGCATCGTCGGCATGCCGGGGTAGGCGGCCACGTTCACCACGCTGGAGAGCGCCTCGACGGCGTCGACGCGTGCTCCGCGGCGCATCAGGTTCAACGCAGACGCCGGCGAGCGCGCCACGCCCAGCGCCGGGCCTGAATGCAGCGCCAATGCGGCGAACAGCTTCGGATGACGCAATGCGATCAGGCCAGCCAATCCGGCGCCGGCTGACAAGCCTGCCAGATACACGCGTGAAGGATCGGCGCCAGTCTGTTCCAGGGTTTGCTCGATCAGTTGGGCAATGCCGTCTGCCTCGCGGGCGCCAGCGTGCTCGGGGTCATACCAGTGCCAGCAGCATTGCGGATGCGCGCGGCGCGGCTGCTCCGGGTACAGGACGATAAAGCCCTCGCGATCTGCCAGTGCATTCATGCGCGTGCCGTGTGCCAGCACTTCTGCCGATTGCTTGCAGCCATGCAGCATCACCATCAGCGCGGGGCTTGCTGCCGCGCGTGGGCGGTGTGTACAGCCAGTATTCCGGCCGGCGTGCCACCACGACCGGCGACTCCGGTTCGTAGATGAACTGCTCGCGGACGAAGGTGCCCTGGGTGGGCGTCGGACGCACGCGGCGTGGGCTCTCCCTGCGGGCGGTCGGCTTGAGCGGCTTGACGGGTTTGGGCGGCCACGACTGGCGGCCAAAGCCCGGGGTGGTCAGGGCGTCGACCAGCCGGGTGATGGATTTCATCCAATTACGGTGCATGGCGGCGGCAAAGAGGCTCGGATGGGGACGATGGTGCCCGTGCATTCCGAGAGGTCGCAAGTGGTTTCGGTTTTGGTAAGACAGTGTGCCAGTGATTTTGTTGCGACGCAGCATTCGAAGTGGGCGAAGCGCCTCATGGCCGCCCGGTCGGGGTCGAAAGTTTGCAATTGCACGCGACTGTCATGGAGACACCGTTGGTGAGCGGCTACACTGCCGCGGCGGGGCGGGCCTCGCAGGGCTCGCCTTTCGGCTTTCCCGTTCCCCGTTGTGTACTTATGGAGGTCGTTATGGGTTTTTTGACTTCATCAAAGAGGCTGGCGAGAAGCTGTTCCACGGCAGCGCCGCAGCCGCCCCGGCCGATGCGTCGGCGGATGCCGGTGCCGCCAAGGCAGCCGACGATGCCAAGGGCCAAGCCATTCAGGACTACATCGCGAAGCAGGGCCTGAGTGCCACGGCGCTGTCAGTGCAGGTGGAGGGCGACGCCGCCAAGGTGTTTGGCGTGGCGCCCGACCAAGCCACGCGCGAGAAGATCATCCTGTGCTGCGGCAACGTCGAAGGCATCAAGTCGGTCGATGACCAGATGTCGGTCAACACCGAGTCGCAAGAATCGCAATGGCACACCGTGGAGCGCGGCGATACGCTGTCGGCCATCGCCAAGAAGTTTTACGGCGATGCCAACAAGTACCCAGCCATCTTCGAGGCCAACAAGCCGATGCTGTCGAATCCGGACAAGATTTATCCGGGGCAGAAGCTGCGTATTCCGGCGGCGTGAACTGGCTGGCGGTTGCATCAAGACAGAGGGCCTTCGGGCCCTTTTTCTTTTGCCGGCGCAGGACGGTTGAGCGAGACACCTGTCGCATTCGCTGCGACGTCTGTCTCGCCCCGATGGTCTTTAACGAGACGACTTCAGGTGCGCCGCAAGCGCGGGTCGCATGACGGCAATCCCTTGCCACTAAAGGCTCTGCGCGCTTTCTCGATGCACGCGAGCCGCTTGCGCTTGCAGCTGGCACCCCTCTTGCAATTCCCGGTCAGCCGGCCCAGCAGCCGGACACCGATACGAGAGCAAGAGGAGACTTTGCATGGACCCCACACCGCAACATCTTCTGTGGATGTACGAGAAGATGATCGAGATTCGCCAGTACGAAGAGGCCATGGCGAAGGTCTATCTGGAAGGCAAGTTGCCGCCGAAAATCCAGAAGGGCCTGGCCTTTGATATTGGCGCCGGGCCAGTGCCTGGCGAGATGCATCTGTCGGCGGGGCAGGAACCGGTGGCGGTGGGCGTGTGTGCGCATCTGCGGCCGGAAGACACCGTGGTTGGCCCGCACCGCGCCCACCATTTCGCCATCTCCAAGGGCGTGCCCCTGAATGAAATGACCGCCGAGATCTTCGGCAAGGCAACGGGGCTCGGCCGCGGCAAGGGCGGCCACATGCACCTGTTTCACCCGGAGACGAAGTTCTCGTGCAGCGGCATCGTCGGCGCGAGCATGCCGCAAGCCTGCGGCGCGGCGCTCGCAGCGCGCAAGCTGAATAAGGACTGGGTGGCCATTGCGGTGTTTGGCGAGGGCGCGGCCAATCAGGGCGCGTTCCATGAGTCGTTGAATCTGGCGGCGCTGTGGAAGCTGCCTGTCGTCTTCATCTGCGAAGACAACAAGTACGGCATCTCGGTCGAGAAGGCCGATTCGACCTCCGTGCCTTCCAACGATGTACGTGCTGCCGGCTATGGCATGCCCGGCGTGCTGGTGGACCGCAACGACGCCGTGGCCGTCTATTACGCGGCCGGCGAGGCCATCGCCCGCGCGCGACGCGGCGAGGGGCCGACGCTCATCGAGGTCAAGACCGATCGCTACCTCGGCCACTTCCAGGGCGACCCGGAAACGTACCGCCCGAAGGACGAGGCCAAGCACCTGCGCGAGGCCGATCCCATCAACCTCCTTGGCAACAGTCTGCGGGCTTCGGGGCTGCTCGACGACAACGCCGACAGCGCGCTGCGGGCCGCCATCTCGGCACGCATTGACGCGGCCTACGACTTCGGCCGCAACAGCCCGTATCCGGAACCCGGCGAAGCGCTGGATCACGTTTTCGTTCATTAAGCAGCCCCTGCGGCCATCACAGGAGACTCACCATGCAAGCCTCACAAGGCGCGGCGCAGGGCGCGCGCACTCTCACCATGGCGCAGGCCATTTCCGAAGCCATCGGTCAGGAAATGGAGCGCGACCCGCGTGTCTTCGTCATGGGCGAAGACATCGGCAAGTACGGCGGCATTTTCAGCGCCACCACCGGGTTGCTCGACCGCTTCGGGCCGGATCGCATCATGGACACGCCGATTTCAGAGACGGCCTTCATCGGCGCGGCACTCGGCGCAGCAGCGGAAGGATTGCGTCCCATCGCCGAGCTGATGTTCGTGGATTTCTTCGGGGTGTGCTTCGACCAGATCTACAACCACCTGGCGAAGAACACCTACATGTCCGGCGGCCGTGTCGCGCTGCCCGCCGTCATCACGACCGGCATCGGCGGGGGCTACAACGATGCGGCCCAGCACTCGCAATGCCTGTATGCCAGCTTTGCCCACATGCCCGGCATGAAGGTGGTCGTACCGTCCAACGCGTACGACGCCAAGGGCCTGATGACCCAGGCCATCCGCGACGACAACCCCGTCATCTTCTGCTACCACAAGGGCATCATGGGCCTGTCGTGGATGTCCTACTTCGAGGGCAGCACGAACGCGGTTCCCGAAGAGGCCTACACGATCCCGTTCGGACAGGCCCGTGTGGCGCGCGAAGGCCGCGACGTGACCATCGTCACGCTCTCGCAGATGGTGCAGAAGTCGTTGCTGGCGGCCGAGCAGCTCGCCGCCGAGGGCATCGATGTCGAGGTGATCGACCTGCGCACCATCGTGCCGCTCGACCGCCAGGCGGTACTCCGCTCGGTGGCCAAGACGGGCCGTCTGCTGGTGGCCGACGAGGACTACCTCAGCTTCGGCCTGTCAGGCGAGATTGCCGCCATCGTGGCGGAGAACCTCGACACCGTGGCATTGCGCGCGCCCGTGCGGCGGCTGGCGGTGCCCGACGTGCCCATTCCGTACTCGCGACCGCTCGAGCAGTTCGTCATTCCGCAGGTCGACAGCATCGTCACCCAGGTGCGCGCACTCGTGCAGCACCAACCGGCTTTCCATTCACTCAAGCGAGAAGCAGCATGATCGACGTACTGATGTCTGACGCCGCCTGGCAGGACGTGGAAGAGGGCACCGAGGCCCTGTTGCAGGATTGGCTCGTCAAGCCCGGTGATGCGGTGAGCGCGGGGCAGGCCCTGGCGGTGGTCGAGCTGGTCAAGACCACGCACGAGGTGGCGGCTCCGGCCGATGGCGTTGTCGCCGCACTGGAGGTCGCGGCCCAGGACACCTTCGGGCGCGGCGCGGTGCTGGCGCGGCTGGAGCCGAAAGCATGAACCAAGCCGTCGCTTTCGTGCCCGATGCCGGCGAGCGTCGTGTCGTGCCGCTCGCGGGCATGCGCGGTGCCATCGCCCGCACCATGAGCGCTGCCTGGCAGGTGCCGCGCGTGGCGCAGTCGATCGAGGTGGATGCCACCCGGTTGGAAGCCGCCGTGCAGGCACTGCAGCAGCAGCTCGGGCCGCAGTGCAAGGTCACGCTGACGGCCTTCGTGCTGCGTGCGGTGGCATTGACACTGCGCGAGCATCCACGCCTGAATGCCCGCGCGCTCGAGAAAGAAATCGAGTTGATGCCCGACGTCAACATCGGCTTGGCCGTCAGCCTGGATGAAGGGCTGATGGTGCCGGTGCTGCGCAATGTCGACGCGCAGTCAGTGGCCGACATTGCCGCCGAAAGCCGCCGCCTGGCTGCAGGAGCCCGCGCTGGCACGTTGTCCGCCGGCAGCTATCAGCACGGCACCTTCACCGTGACCAACCTCGGCATGACGGGCATCGACAGCTTCACGCCCATCATCAACGTGCCGCAGGTGGCCATCCTCGGTGTGACGCGTGTTGCCAAGCGGGCGGTGGTCAAGGGCGACAGCATCGTGGTCGCGCCAATGATGGGCCTGCATCTGATCTTCGATCACCGCGCTGTGGACGGTTACCCGGCCGCACGCTTCCTGACCGATCTGAAGGTGCGGCTGGAAACCGTTGAAGGTCTGTGATGCTGACCGCCGCCTTCCTCTCCGATGGAATTCATTGCGCAGACGAGCAGGACTGGAACCGCGCGCAGCTTGCGCAACCGGTCCTGCGGCCAGCGGTGCGGCTGTGGACGTATGCGGGCCCCGGTGTCGTGCTCGGTCGTGCGCAGGCGGCCTTGCATCCGGGCATGGCAGGCGGCGCCACGCCGGTGGTCGTGCGCGACGCTGGCGGCGGCGCGGTGCTGGCCGGGCCCTGGATGTTGTCGGCATCGATCGTGCTGCCCGCCGATCATCCGCTCGTCGCGGGGACCGGCACGGTGTCGAGCTACCGGTGGCTGGGCGTGCTGCACGCAGGGCTGTTGCGAGACCTCGGCATTCCGGCCTATGCAGTGCCGCCGGAGGAAGTGCGGTTAGCATCGCCGGCCCCGTCGCTCAAGTGGGCCTGCTTCGGCTCGCTGTCGCCGTGGGAAGTGGTGGTCGGGCATCGCAAGATCGTCGGTCTCGCGCAGGTACGGCGCCGCACGGGCGTGCTGCTGACGTGCGGCACGCTCGTCTCGCCGCCGGACTGGCCGCTGCTGTGCACGGCTTTGGGAGCGAATCCGGCGCAGGCGGAGCGCCTGCAAGCGTGTACGACGTCCTGTACCGAGCAGTTGGGCGCGCCGCTATTGGCCACCGTACTGGCCGAAGGACTGCACCACATGCTGGTCGATGTGCTTGGCGAGCACGATCTCACAAATGAACCCCGTCATTCCCACGGCGCGCCATATGCGTCGCAGGTGTCCCGGACCGCCGCGGCGGGACCATGAGCCGCCAGGCAACGTTGTGCATTTCAACAAGATAAGGCGCGCGCGGTGCACGCCCGATAACGGAGGCAACCAACATGAAACCCACGCCAACCGCTGGCCCTGCCATGCGCGTTTTGGACAAGCAACCCAAGGTGTCGCGACGCGGCTTTCTGCGCGGCAGCGGCCTGGCCGCCATCAGCGTCACGGTCGTGCCGTCGGCCATGGCGGTCACCAAGGACGTCGTGGTCGAGCACAGCTTTCCCCTGCTGGGCACCGCCACCGGCAGGACGCTGGTGCGCATGGCGCGCGACATCTATCCGCACGACAAGTTGGCCGACAAGTTCTACGTGGAGGCCGTGGCGCCCTATGACGCGGCGGCAGGCAAGGATTCGACAGTGAAGACGCTGCTGATCAACGGCGTGCACGACCTGGACCAACGCGCCAGGCAGCGTTATGGCGTGCCGTACGTCCAGGTGAAGACCGAGAACGAGCGTGTGGCGCTGCTCAAGGACATCGAGTCCACGCCCTTCTTCAAGAAGGTCCAGGGCGATCTGGTTACCGGTCTCTACAACAACAAGAAGCTATGGCCCCTGTTCGGCTACGAGGGCTCGTCGTGGCAGAAGGGCGGCTATCTGCACCGCGGCTTCGATGACATCGACTGGCTCTGAGCGCCGGCGCATAAAAACGGAGACAACCATCATGACGGATCAGGCAAAGTTTTCCCTCGACGACGATAGCGTTGTCGTGATCGTCGGTTCGGGCGCGGGCGGCGGCACGCTCGCCAACGAGCTGGCGCAGCGCGGTGTCAAATGCGTGGTGCTGGAAGCCGGAAAGCACTACACGCAGGCCGATTTCGAGAACGACGAATGGGCCATGTTCAACAAGATCTCGTGGCTCGACAAACGCATCTCGGCGGGCGGTTGGCACCACACCAAGACGTATCCAAACCTGCCTGCCTGGATCGTGAAGGGCGTGGGCGGGTCTACGGTGCACTGGTCCGGCGTGGCATTGCGCTTTCAGGAGCATGACTTCCACACCAAAACGACGTACGGCGCAATCCAGGGGGCCAATGTGCTGGATTGGCCGATCACGCTGTCCGAACTTGAACCGTATTACGAACTGGCCGAGAAGAAGATGGGCGTGTGCGGCACCAAGGCCAGCGGCCTGCCGCCCATGCCGCCAAACAACCACTACAAGGTGATCGAAGCAGGCGCAAGAAAGGTGGGCTACAAGCACATCGTCCGCCCCGCCGCGTCGAACTCCGAACCGTATGACGGCCGCCCCGGTTGCATGCAGATCGGCTTTTGCATGCAGGGCTGCAAGATCGGCGCGAAATGGTCGACGCTCTACACCGAAGTGCCGCGTGCCCAGGCCACCGGCAATGTCGAACTGCGGCCCGAATCGATGGTGCTGCAGATCCAGCATGACAAGCAGGGCCGCGCCAATGGTGTGCTCTATGTCGACAACAAGGGCCGCAAGCAGCTGCAGAAGGCACGGGTGGTCTGTGTGGCGGGCAATTCCATCGAGTCGCCGCGTCTGTTGCTGAACTCCGCGTCGAGCATGTTCCCCAACGGGCTCGCGAATTCGTCGGGGCAGGTGGGCAAGAACTACATGAACCACGCCACGGCAGCGGCGGTGTCCATCCACAAGAAGCCGGTCTACATGTATCGCGGCTTCGACATTGCGGCGGTAGTGGCCGATGAGGTGCCGCTCAATACCAAGCGCGGGTTTGTCGGCGGCTATTACCTCGAAGGTCTGGCCATTCACCTGCCGTATACGGCCGCGTTCATGAAGCCGGGCGGCTGGGGGCGCGATTTCACCTCGGCCATGGAAATGTACGACCACATGAGCTGCGTCTGGGTCTGCGGTGAAGACCTCGCGCGCGAGCAGAACAGCATCACCCTGCATCCCACCGAGAAAGACCAGTACGGTCTGCCGATTCCCATCGTTACCAAGACCTATCACGAGAACGACGAAAAAATCACCGCGCACGGCCTGGTGCAGTGGCGCAAGGTGTCCGAGGCGGTGGGCGCGACGCGGGTGATCGACATGCCTGCCTATCCGGCCAGCCACAACATGGGCACCAACCGCATGAGCGCGAAGGCCAGCGACGGCGTGGTCAACCGCTGGGGACAGGCACACGATGTGAAGAACCTGTTCATCTCCGACGGCAGCCAGTTCACGTCGAGTTCGGCGGCCAACCCCACGCTCACCATCGTGGCCCTGGCGATCCGGCAGGCCGAATACATTGCCGGGGCATTGAACCGCAGGGAGATCTGAGCCAGCGAGCCCGGTTGCCTGTGCAGCGTCGCTACGTTGCGGCAACCGGGTAAATCGATTAGCGTAGAACCGCATCCGCCCTCGCTCCAAAGGCCGACAAAGACCGGCGGCGCGGGCATCGCACCCTTCAAATGCGGCGGCTAAGGAGACAGTCGTGCAGCAAAAAGCACACCGCGCACATATCGAGCGGCTGCTCGCCTTCTCGCAGCAGCCGGGCGAGGCGCAAGGCGTCATCGAGCGCTCATGGCGGCGCTGCCTGGACGACTACGGTCGCGACCCCAGCCGACCCACACCCGCCTACATCGTCGAGGCGCAGCGCCTGCGCGAACACAAGGACCAGATCGAGGACTTCCTGAGCGTCGCGCGTACCGGCATGGAGCAGCTCTATAAGCGCGTCTCCGGCCTCGACTACGTGCTGCTGCTGACCGACGCCTACGGCGTCACAGTGGACTTCATCGGCAACGACAACCTCGACCGCGAACTGAAACGTTCTGGCCTGTACCTGGGCGCGGATTGGAGCGAGTCGCGCGCCGGCACCTGTGCGGTCGGCACCTGCATCGTCGAGCAGGCCCCGGTGACGTGTCATCAGACCGATCATTTCGACGCTTGCCACATCACGCTTACCTGCAACAGCGCGCCGCTGTTTGACCCGACTGGCAACTTCCTCGGCGTGCTCGATGTGTCTGCACTGAGTGCGCCTGCCCCGCGTGAAGGGCAGCACCTCGCGCTGCAGATGACCACCATGTACGCGCAGAAGATCGAAGACGCGAACTTCCTGCGCTATTTCCGCGATCAATGGATCCTGCGGTTGGGGTCAACATGGTCGCTGGTGGATGTGGACAGCGAAATCATGGTCGCCTTCGACGCCGACGGCGTGATTCGCGGCATCAACAGCGGCGGCCGGCGCAAGCTGCGGCTTGAGGGCGATCCGCACGCCGATGTGCGTGGCCACCTCCTGACCGAAGTGTTTCGCGAAAACATGAGCGAGCTGTGGCGCATCGCCCGGGCTGGCACGTCATCCGAGCGTACGGCGATTCGGATGTTCGATCACGGGCTGTATTACGCGACGGGGATTCCGCCGCGCGGCGCGCCCGGCAAGCCGTCTATGCCGTCTGCGGCGGCAGCTCAGCCGGTGTTGCCCAGCCCCGAGGCCAGTGCCGCCCTGGAGGCGCTCGGCGCCGACGACCCGCAGATGCAGCGGCTGATCCTGCAGGCCAAGCGTCTGGCCAACAAGCCGCTCAACATCCTGGTACAAGGCGAGACCGGCACCGGAAAGGAAGTCCTGGCCAAGGCGCTGCACACCGCGAGCGAGCGTCGCAGCAAAGCGTTCGTTGCGGTCAATTGCGCGGCCATTCCCGAGTCGCTCATCGAGAGCGAACTGTTCGGCTACACGCCGGGCACCTTCACCGGCGCCCGCAGCAAGGGCATGCGCGGCCTGATCGCCCAATCGGACGGCGGCACGCTGTTTCTCGACGAGATTGGCGACATGCCGCTGCATCTGCAGAGCCGGCTGTTGCGTGTGCTGTCCGAACGCGAGGTGATGCCGCTGGGTTCGGAAAAGCCCACGCCGGTTGACCTGCGCGTAATTGCCGCCTCCCACCGTGACCTGCGCCAGCTCATTGCCGAGCAGCGGTTCCGTGAGGATCTCTACTACCGGCTGTGCGGTGCAACGCTGCACCTTCCGACGCTGCGCGAGCGTTGCGACAAGGACTACCTGATCGCCCGCATCGTCGAAGAAGAAGCGCGCCAGCTCGACATGCACGCGCAACTCGCGCCGGCTGCGCTGGCGGTGCTGCGCAGCTACCCGTGGCAGGGCAATGTCCGGCAGTTGCGCAACGTGCTGCGCTTTGCGCTGGCCATGAGCGACGACGGCCTGATCGATGTCGACGCGTTGCCGCCGGAGGTTCTTGAAAGCACGACGGACGCTGCGGCTGCCGCAGCTTCAGTCGCGGCCGATGCCGCACCGGACAACGAGCGGGAAATCCTGCTGGCTGCGTTGCGCCGGAACAAATGGCGCATCACCCACGTTGCGCACGAGCTTGGCATCGCGCGCGCGACGGTCTATCGCCAGATGGAACGGTTCGGGATTGTTTCGCCGAATCAGCAATAGGCTGGGCGGACAAGAGGCAGAAGGGTGCCGGGAGACCATCGGGGATGGCGGAAATGCAAAAAGGGTTACAGGCAGAACCTGTAACCCTTTTTTTATTCTGGTGCCGCTGACCGGAATCGAACTGGTGACCTTCGCATTACGAATGCGCTGCTCTACCGACTGAGCTACAGCGGCGTCGGAAACAGCGATTCTAACAGAACTTTTTATCGCTCTGCAAGAACCGCGGCAACAACAGTCTTACATGGCGTCGTCAGGCCGTCTTTTTGGCTTCGAGGTGATATTGCGTGACGCGATCCACCTCGTTTTTCGACCCGAGGACGACCGCCACACGCTGGTGCAGCTGTTCGGGCTGGATATCCAGAATGCGTTGCTCGCCGTTGGTGGCTGCGCCGCCAGCCTGTTCCACCAGGAAGGCCATCGGGTTGGCTTCGTACATCAGGCGAAGCTTGCCGGCCTTGCCCGGCTCGCGCTTGTCCCACGGATACATGAAGATGCCGCCGCGCGTGAGGATGCGATGCACGTCAGCCACCATCGAGGCGATCCAGCGCATGTTGAAATCCTTGCCGCGCGGGCCTTCGGTGCCGGCCAGGCATTCGTCGATGTAGCGGCGCACGGGCGGGGCCCAGTGGCGCATGTTCGACATGTTGATGGCGAATTCCTTGGTATCGACCGGAATCTTCACGTCGCGGTGGGTCAGCACGAAGCTGCCGACTTCGCGGTCGAGCGTGAACATGTGCACGCCGTTGCCGACGGTCAGTACCAGCGTGGTCTGCGGGCCGTACACGGCATAGCCGGCAGCGACCTGCTTGACGCCGGGCTGCATGAAATCGGCTTCCGTCACGGCCTCGCCGGCCTTGGGCATGTGCAGTACCGAGAAGATCGTGCCAATCGACACGTTCACGTCGATGTTGGACGAGCCGTCGAGCGGATCGAACAGCAGCAGGTATTCGCCCTTCGGATAGCGGTGCGGAATCTCGTAGAACGATTCCATCTCTTCCGAGGCCATGGCGGCCAGGTTGCCGCCGTACTCGTTCGCTTCGAGCAGGACTTCGTTGGCGATCACGTCCAGCTTCTGCTGGGTTTCGCCTTGCACGTTGCCGGTGCCGGCCGAGCCGAGCACGCCGGCAAGGGCCCCTTGTTGACGCTGTGCGAGATCGCCTTGCAGGCGCGCGCCACGACTTCGAGCAGCAGGCGCAGCTCGGCCGGGATGGTGTTGTGCTCGCGCTGCTCTTCGATCAGGTAGCGGGTGAGGTTGATGCGCTTCATGGGTTCTCCTGAGACGGGCGCGATTTTACGATACAAGCGGTGACATTCAGGCCAGCGCCTTGCCGACGATCTCGCGCACGTCGCGCGAGAGGCTCGGATGTGCCGCCACGCGCTTGAGCGCGTCCTGCATGGCGTCGCGCAGCGTGGGCACGTACTTGCGCCAGCGGTCCAGCGCGCGTGCCAGGCGGGCAGAGACCTGCGGGTTGATGGCGTCGAGCGCGAGCACCTGCTCGGCCCAGAACGCATAGCCGGAACCATCGGCGGCATGGAATTGCGCGGGGTTGCCGGAGCAGAAGCTGAAGATGAGCGAACGCGCCCGGTTCGGGTTGCGCAGCGTGAAGGCGGGATGGGCCATCAGCGCGCGCACGGTGGCGAGCGTCGGCTTGCCTGCGGCGCCGGGCTGCATGGCCTGCAGCGAGAACCATTTGTCGATGACGAGGGCGTCGTCGGCAAAGCGCGTGTAGAAATCGGCCAGTGCGGCTTCGCGGCCGGGGGCGTAGCTGTTGACCATCGCCGAGAGGGCGCCCATGCGGTCGGTCATGTTGGTGGCGCCGGCATATTGCTGTTCGGCCAGGGCCAGCGCCTCGGAGGCTTCGGTTTCCACCAGATAGCCGAGGGCGATGTTCTTGAGGGCGCGCTTGCCTGCAGATACCGCATCGGGCGAGTAGGGCCCCTCGGTCTGGTTGTCCTGATAGGCACGCAGCAACTCTGCGTTGAGCTTCTCTGCCAGCGTGCGGCGCAGCGTGCGGCGTGCGGTGTGAATGGCGGCCGGGTCTGCCACGTCCATGCGCTCGGCCAGGTAACTTTCGGCGGGGAGGATCAGCATCTGCTCGCGGAAGGCTGGATCAAGCGACGTGTCGGCGACCACGGCACGCAGGGCTTCGACCAACGCTGGGTCGACCGCCGGTGCGCGGCCGTGCTGGATGTCCGCAACCATGCGCAGCAGGGTGTCGGTGGCCAGGCGCTGGCCGGCTTCCCAGCGGTTGAACGGGTCGGAATCGTGCGCGAGCTGGAATGTGAGCTGCTCCGTCGTATAACCGTATTCGACGATCACCGGCGCCGAGAAATTGCGAAGCAGCGAGGGCAACGGCGCTTCGGCCACATCTTCGAAGACGAAGGTCTGCTTGGTTTCGGTGAAGTCCAGCACGCGCGTGGTCACCGGCGAGGGCGATGCGGCCTCGCCACGCAAACGCAGCGGCAAGTCGCGGCCGTTCTTGTCGATCAGGCCGATCGCAAACGGAATGTGGAACGGTTGCTTCTGGATGCCGCTGTTGACTTCGATGCCGACCGGCTCGCAACGCTGGCGCAGCGTGAGCGTGTAGGTATGCGTGGCGGCATCGTGGTGGCCTTCGACTGCCACGACCGGCGTGCCGGCCTGGCTGTACCAGCGGCCGAATTGCGTGAGGTCGCGGCCGTTGGCATCGGCCATGGCGGCGCGGAAATCGTCGCAGGTGACGGCATGGCCGTCGTGACGCTGGAAGTACAGGTCCATGCCCTTGCGGAAACCGTCGCGGCCGAGCAGCGTCTGGTACATGCGCACGACTTCCGCGCCTTTTCGTACACCGTGACGGTGTAGAAGTTGTTGATTTCTTCGTAGCTGTCGGGGCGCACCGGGTGGGCCATCGGGCCGGCATCTTCCGGAAACTGCGCCTGGCGCAGCACACGCACGTCTTCGATGCGCTTGACGGCTCGGGCGCTGGCAGCCGCGGCTTCATTGCCGGCTTGCGCGGCCGCTTGTGCCGCCATATCGGCGGAGAATTCCTGATCGCGGAACACCGTCAGGCCTTCCTTGAGGCTCAGCTGGAACCAGTCGCGGCAGGTGACGCGGTTGCCCGTCCAGTTGTGGAAGTATTCGTGGCCGACCACCGATTCGATGTTGGCGAAATCCACGTCGGTGGCCGTCTCCGCATTGGCCAGCACGTACTTCGTGTTGAAGATGTTCAGGCCCTTGTTCTCCATCGCACCCATGTTGAAGTCGCCCACGGCGACGATCATGAAGCGGTCGAGATCGAGCTCCAGGCCGAAGCGGCGTTCGTCCCAGTGGATGGAGTGGATGAGCGAATCCATCGCGTGGCGCGTCTTGCCCAGATCTTGAGCTTCCACCCACACCTGCAGCAGCTTCTCTTTGCCCGAAGCCGACTGGATGCGTTCTTCAATGCATTCGAGCTTGCCGGCCACCAGCGCGAACAGGTACGACGGTTTCTTGAACGGGTCGTGCCACACCGCTTCGTGCCGTCCGTCCGGCAGGTCGCGCTCCGACACGAGGTTGCCGTTGGACAGGAGCACCGGGTAATCCGCTTTCGATGCGCGCAGCGTGACGGTGTAGACCGTCATTACGTCCGGGCGGTCAAGGAAGTAGGTGATCTTGCGGAAGCCCTCTGCCTCGCACTGCGTGAAGAAGTTGCCGTTGGAAACGTACAGGCCCATCAGCGACGAGTTGGCGGCGGGATTGCAGTACGTGGTGAGTTCCAGCGTGAAGCTGGCGCCAACATCGGCCGGCACGGCATCGATGGTGAGCGTGTCGCCGGAGGCCTGCAGGCCGGATAGCGCCTTGCCGTCGACCGTTGCGCCCGCCAGCTCCAGCCCTTCACCCGCCAGCACGAGCGGCTTGCCGGCATCCGTGCGCGTCATGCGCATGCGGTTGACGACACGGGTGCGCTCGGGCACGAGATCGATCTCCAGGGCCACTTCGTCAATGCGGAAAGCGGGCGCGGTGTAGTCCTTGCGGTAAATCGTGACGGCGGTATCGGTGCGCAACATCGGTAACATCCTTATCTGCGTTGTCTGCGGTCGCAAAAGGCCATTGTACTCAGGCGCTTGGCGGGAATCTTCCGCGGCAGGCGTCACTCTGAGTAACAGCCGCGGGTGGCCTGTTTCCCGGCGCGCGACCATCTGTCTGATTGAGAGTAGGGGATTTTCTATGTGGAAATGGATCAAGTCATCGGGCGTCTGGCCGATGGCCGGCGCGTTGATGGCGGCCAGCCTCCTGGCGGGCTGTGCGAGCACGGTCACCAGTCAGGTGACGGCGTTCCGGCAGCCCGGCTGGACCGACACCCCGCCGCGCACCTATGCCTTCGAACGCACCGCAACGCAGCAAAATGACCTGGAACGCCAGACTTACGAGGCCTGGACATCAGACCAGCTGGCCGCTCACGGCTTCACGAGCGTGCCGCGTGCCAGCGCGCGCTATGTGGTCCGCCTGGATTATTCGACCGCCACGCGACTCGTGCAGGTACGCCAGCCCGTGTATCCCGATCCGTACTGGGGGCCCGGGCCTTGGGGGCCGTGGCGCAGTCCTTGGGGGCCCTGGGGCCCGTGGGGACCGCAATACGTAGAGACCAACGTGCAGGTGCCGTTCTATGCCTATCACGTGGAAATTGACGAGGCAGCCACCGGCAAGCGGGTTTATCAGGTGACCGCGCAAACGCAGGGTGGGGATGGCTCGCTGGCGGCTGTGATGCCGTATCTGGTACGCAGCGCCTTTGCCAATTTCCCGGCGCCGAATGCGCAGCCCATCCTCGTGGAGCTGCCGCTTGATCCATCGGTGAAACCGGCAGCGAAACCCGCAT
>NZ_JAPNUG010000022.1:0-40638 GCF_036631435.1 Ralstonia sp. 1B3
TGCGTGCGTACTTTGGGCTGCGCGGGCCGGCCATGGTGATTTCGTCGGCGTGCTCGTCGGGCGCCAAGGTCTTTGCCTCGGCGCGGCGCATGCTGGCTGCGGGCCTGATCGATGCGGCGGTGGTCGGCGGTGTCGATTCGCTGTGCCTGACCGCGCTGTACGGTTTCAACTCGCTTGAGCTGCTGTCGCGGCAACCTTGCCGACCGTACGATGCGGCGCGGGACGGCATCTCCATCGGCGAGGCCGCAGCCTTTGCGCTGCTGGAGCGCGCACCCGACGCCAACGGCGCGCTGGACGACGGCGCCATCCTGCTGCTCGGCATTGGCGAATCGAGCGATGCGCATCACATGTCGTCACCGCATCCCGAAGGATTGGGCGCCCGCGCGGCCATGGCGCAAGCGCTCGCCACCAGCGGCCTGAGCGCAACGGATATCGACTACATCAACCTGCACGGCACCGGCACGCCCAGCAATGACGCTGCGGAGGCGCGGGCCATCCAGGCGCTGTTCGACGGCACGGCGTGCAGTTCGACCAAGGGCGCGACCGGCCACGCTCGGCGCGGCCGGAGCGTTGGAAGCCGTGATTACGGCGCTGGCGCTGCGCCATCAATTTCTGCCCGCCGGCATCAACACCACGCAGCCCGACCCGGCGTTGAACGTCAACTACCTGACAACCAGCCGCGACGCGCCTGTTCGCGCGGCACTGAGCAACGCGTTTGGCTTTGGCGGCACGAATTGCAGCCTGGTCTTTGCCCGCGCACGCGATGTGGGGGTGTCGTCATGACCGGCCTGAGCGTCTTCATCGACAGCATCGGCGTGCTGGGCCCCGGCCTGCAGGATTGGCCGCACACGGCTGACGTGCTCGCAGGCCGCGCACCCTACGCACACGCGCCGACGGAATTGCCGCCGCCAGCCGGCCTGCCGTCGGTGGAACGTCGTCGGACGGGGCCGGTGGTCAAACTCGCGCTCGCAGTCGGCCACGAAGCCGTCGCAGCCAGCGGACGCGATGCCGCCACGCTGGCCACGGTCTTCAGCTCGTCTGGCGGCGACGGCCATAACTGCAACGCCATCTGCGAGACCTTGGCAGGCGACGATCGCAAACTGTCGCCCACGCGCTTTCACAACTCCGTGCACAACGCGCCGGCCGGCTACTGGAGCATCGCCACACACGCGATGGCGCCGTCCAACGTGCTGTGCGCGTATGACGGCAGCTTTGCCGCCGGCCTGCTGGACAGCCTCTGCCAGGTCGCAATTGACGCCACGCCCACGCTGCTGATCGCCTATGACGGCGACTACCCGGAACCGCTGAATGCGGTGCGGCCCGTGCCCGACACGTTTGCGGTGGCCCTGGTGCTCGCGCCCGAAGCCGGCCCGCGCACGCTCGCGCGCATTGACGTCGCGCTGACGGACGCGCCGCCGACGGCGTTGGCACACATTAGCCTCGAAACCCTGTGGCACGGCAACGCCGCAGCACGCGCGCTGCCACTGCTGGAAGCGCTGGCCGCACGGCGCACAGGCCGCGTGGTGCTCGAGT
Organism: Ralstonia sp. 1B3; assembly: GCF_036631435.1. NCBI lineage: Bacteria > Pseudomonadati > Pseudomonadota > Betaproteobacteria > Burkholderiales > Burkholderiaceae > Ralstonia > Ralstonia sp. 1B3. Next base: position 1,534 of record NZ_JAPNUG010000022.1, read on the forward strand.
ATTTGCCCGAGACCCGCGTGCAGATCGACATCACCTTCGGCATGCCATGACGTCAACTGCGCAGCCGGCTCTGCCACTCGACCGCAACTGGATCGCGGCGCGCATTCCGCACAGCGGCGCGATGTGTCTGCTCGACACCGTTATCGCCTGGGACGATGCGCACATCCATTGCAGCGCCACGAGCCATCGTGACGCCGCCAACCCACTGCGTTCGCATGGTCAACTGGCTGCCGTCTGCGGCATTGAATACGCCGCTCAGGCGATGGCCGTGCATGGCGCCCTGTGCGATGCTGCGCAAGCACGCCCGCGCGCCGGTTTTCTTGCCAGCGTGCGCAGCGTTGAAGCCCATGTCCCGCGCCTCGACACCATCGACGCACCGCTCGACGTCGAAGCTGAACGCATCGGCGGCGACGGCAACAACGTGCTGTACCGATTCACCGTGCGCAGTGGCGCACGCATCCTGTTGACCGGCCGCGCCGCCGTGGTGCTCGACGCGTCCGTTGCATGAACCTGTTTGTGAGGATTCCCGCCGTGAAAGGTCGTCTGCTTTTGATCCCCGCGCTGCTGCTGGCGCTGCTCAGTCCCCTGGCCCACGCCGACTTGTCGGAGACCAAAGAAGACATCAAGCAGGGCACGAAGGAAGCGGCCCGCAAGACCGGGCATGCCGCGAAGGAAGCCGGTCATGCGACGGCCAACGCCGCGCGTACGGTCGGCCATGGCGTGAAGAATGCGGCGCATGCGACCAAATGCGGCGTGAAGCATCTCTTCAAGAAGCCATGTGAGAGCGACTAGAACGCCGCACCCCTGCAGACTGAAGGCCAACAAAAAACCCGGCGTCCTTGGCGAACTGCCGGGTTTTTTGTTGTGTGCCGAGAGGGACTTAGAACGGAATATCGTCGTCCATATCCTCAAAGCCATTCGACGGTGCCGGTTGACGACGTGCACCGCCGCCCTGGCCGCCGCCTTCGCCGCCGCGGGAGTAGCCACCGCCTTGGCCTTGACCCTGGCTGCGGCCACCGCCGTAACCACCACCGCCGGCACCGCCGCCTTCACCGCCACGCGAGTAGCCGCCACCGCCACCACCGCTGCCGCCGCCCTCGCCACCGCGGCCGCCGAGCATCTGCATCTGGTCTGCGACGATCTCGGTGCTGTATTGCTTCTGGCCGTCCTTTTCCCATTGACGGGTCTTGAGGCGACCTTCGATGTAGACCGACGAACCCTTCTTCAGGTATTCGCCCGCAATTTCAGCGAGACGGCCGAAGAAGGCGATGCGGTGCCACTCGGTGGCTTCCTTCATTTCGCCGCTGGCCTTGTCCTTGTAGCGGTCGGTGGTGGCCACGCGGATGTTGGTGACCGCGTCGCCGCTGGGCATGTAACGCGTTTCCGGATCGGCACCGAGATTGCCGACGATGATGACTTTGTTGACGGACGCCATGATGAGTTTCCGAAGGTAATTGAAGGGATGCCGCCGTAAAGGGCTAACGAAAAAGCCGACTGAAAGTGTAGCGCTGAATGCCGACCCTAGTGCCGACGCAACGCCGGCATCTGCATGGGGCTGGCGATTATAAGCCAGGCAAAAGCCAGTGCGGCGCAGGATAGGAATACAGCATGCTGCCCCGCGTGCAGCAGAATCCAGCCGCCGCCCGCACCGCCCGCAAACAGGCCCAGCGCCTGCGTCGTGTTGTACACGCCCATGGCCGCGCCCTTGCGTACGCCCGGCGCGTATTTCGACACCAGCGACGGTTGCGACGCCTCCAGCACGTTGAAGCCGAGGAAGTAGACCAGCAGCGCAATCGCCAGCGCGGCGAGCGTCGGATTCACTTCGCCCAGAGCCAGCTGCGCCACCATCACCAGCGCCACGGCAGACAGCAACACCGCCTTCATCTTGCCGCGCTTCTCGGCGGCAATGATGGCCGGCACCATCAGCACGAACGACACGCCCATCACCGGCAGGTAGATCTTCCAGTGCGAATCGACGGGCAGGCCGGCGGCTTCCAGCATGTGCGGCAGCACGACGAACAACGCCGTCTGCGTGGCGTGCAGGGCGAACACGCCAAAGTTCAGGCGCAGCAGTTCAGGGTTGCGCAGGACTTCTCGGAACGGCGCTTTCACATGCTCGGGCGGACGCGGCGGGTTGGGCACCACCCACAGCACCACGCCGATGGCGACGATGGCCAGCACGCCAATCGCCGTGAACATGCCGGGCATGCCAACCCAGCGGAAGATGACCGGCGCGCTCACGATGGCCACGGCAAACGACAGGCCGATGCTGCCGCCGATCATGGCCATGGCCTTGGTGCGATGCTCCTCGCGCGTGAGGTCGGCCACGAAGGCGATCACCGCCGACGAGATCGCCCCTGCGCCCTGGATAGCCCGCCCCACGGCAATGCCCGCCACGCTGTGCGAAAACGCCGCCACCAGGCTGCCCACCGCAAAAATCACCAGCCCCGTCACGATGACGGGCTTGCGTCCGAAGCGATCCGACAGCCAGCCGTACGGGATATAGAGCACCGCCTGCGTGAGGCCATACACGCCGATGGCGAAGGCGACGAGCTGGGTGTTGTTGCCGTCGGGCAGCGTTTTCGCAAACACCGCGAAGACCGGCATGATCATGAACAGACCCAACATGCGCAGCGCGAAGATGCCGGCCAGCGAGGCGGCCGCGCGCAGCTCAAGGCCGTTCATGCGGCCGGAGGCGGAAGTCATGGATGGGGAAGCGGAGGACATGGTGCGGAAACCGCCGCGAAAACCAGGAAGAAAAAGCGGCGACAAGAACACTTGAACGGTCTCACGGATTGCCCCATCTGGGGGCAGATACCAGCAAAACCGAAGTTCGGTATATTAGCAGGCTTACCCTTTTCCACCCCTCCGCCGATTGCCGCAGGCGGTCTGCACCCCGACGCCGCATTCAGCTGCACTCAGCCGCACATGGACGAAATCAAGATTCGTGGGGCCCGTACCCACAACCTGAAGAACATCAACCTCGATCTGCCGCGCAATCAGCTGATCGTGATCACCGGGCTTTCGGGGTCGGGCAAGTCGTCGCTGGCGTTCGACACGCTGTATGCGGAGGGGCAGCGGCGCTACGTGGAATCGCTGTCGGCGTATGCCCGGCAGTTTCTGCAGTTGATGGAAAAACCCGATGTAGATCTGATCGAAGGTCTGTCGCCGGCCATTTCCATCGAGCAGAAGGCCACCAGCCACAACCCGCGCTCGACGGTCGGGACTGTTACCGAGATCCACGATTACCTGCGCCTGCTGTATGCGCGCGCCGGGACGCCCTACTGCCCCGATCACGGCCAGCCGCTGGAAGCGCAAAGCGTGTCGCAAATGGTGGATGCCGTGCTGGCGCTGCCGGCCGACACGAAGCTCATGATCCTGGCGCCCGTGGTGGCCAACCGCAAGGGCGAACACGTCGACCTGTTTGAGGCGATGCAGGCGCAGGGTTTCGTGCGCTTTCGCATCCGCTCAGGCGGCGGCACGGCGCACGAGGCCGAGGCCAAGGTCTACGAAGTCGACAACTTGCCCAAGCTCAAGAAGAACGACAAGCATTCGATCGAGGTCGTGGTCGACCGCGTGAAGGTCAACCCGGAACTCAAGCAGCGACTGGCCGAATCGTTCGAAACCGCGCTGCGCCTGGCCGATGGCCGCGCCATCGCGCTGGAAATGGATACAGGCAAGGAGCACGGCTTCAGCTCCAAGTTCGCCTGCCCGATCTGCTCGTATTCGCTGCAGGAGCTGGAGCCGCGGCTGTTCTCGTTCAACAACCCGATGGGCGCATGCCCGCACTGCGACGGTCTGGGCCAGATCACGTTCTTCGACCCGAAGCGCGTGGTGGCGTTTCCGAATCTGTCGCTGGCGTCGGGCGCGATCAAGGGCTGGGACCGCCGCAATCAGTTCTACTTCCAGATGCTGCAGAGCCTGGCTGCGTTCTACGACGTCGACATCGATGTGGCGTTTGAAGACCTGCCGGCTGAAATCCAGCAAATTGTGCTGCACGGCTCGGGCAAGCAGCAGATTCCGTTCACGTACATCAACGAGCGCGGCAAGACCACGGTGCGCGAACACGCGTTCGAGGGGATCATCCCCAACCTGGAGCGGCGCTACAAAGAGACGGACTCCATCGCCGTGCGCGAGGAGCTGGCCAAGTACCAGAACAATCAGCCGTGCCCCGAGTGCCACGGCACCCGCCTGCGCCGCGAGGCCCGCTTCGTCAAGATTGGCGAGGCCGATCAGGCACGCGGCATCTACGAAATCAACGGCTGGCCGCTGCGCGATGCGCTCACGTATTTCCTGACGCTGAACATGCATGGCGCCAAGCGCGAGATTGCCGACAAGATCGTCAAGGAAATCACCGCGCGGCTGAACTTCCTGAACAACGTCGGGCTCGATTACCTGTCGCTGGAGCGCAGCGCCGATACGCTGTCGGGCGGCGAGGCGCAGCGCATCCGGCTGGCGTCGCAGATCGGCTCGGGGCTGACCGGCGTGATGTATGTGCTGGACGAGCCGTCCATCGGCCTGCACCAGCGCGACAACGATCGGCTGATCGGCACGCTCAAGCACCTGCGCGATCTCGGCAACTCGGTGCTGGTGGTGGAGCACGATGAAGACATGATCCGCGCGTCGGATTACGTGGTCGACATCGGCCCCGGCGCCGGCGTGCACGGCGGTCAGATCATCGCCGAGGGCACGCCCAAGCAGGTGGAGCAATCGCCGGGGTCGCTGACGGGCGACTACTTGTCGGGCAAGCGCCGCATCGAGGTGCCGAAGCAGCGCACAGCGCCGGACGAAGAGCGCTGGCTGCGCATCATCAACGCCAGCGGCAATAACCTGAAGAACGTGTCGGCCGATATTCCGATCGGGTTGCTGACGTGCATCACGGGCGTGTCGGGTTCGGGCAAGTCGACGCTGATCAACGACACGCTGTACCACGCGGTGGCGCGCCATCTGTATGGCTCGACGCCGGAGCCGGCAGCTCACGATCGCATCGACGGGCTGGAGCATTTCGACAAGGTCATCAACGTCGACCAATCGCCGATCGGCCGCACGCCGCGCTCGAACCCGGCCACCTACACGGGCCTGTTCACGCCGATCCGCGAGCTGTTTGCCGGCGTGCCGTCGGCCAAGGAGCGCGGGTATGACCCGGGGCGCTTCTCGTTCAACGTCAAGGGCGGCCGCTGCGAAGCATGCCAGGGCGACGGCGTGCTGAAGGTCGAGATGCACTTCCTGCCCGACGTGTATGTGCCGTGCGACGTGTGCCACGGCAAGCGCTACAACCGCGAAACGCTCGAAGTGCTCTACAAGGGCAAGAACATCACCGAAGTGCTGGAGATGACGGTGGAGCAGGCGCACGAATTCTTTGCGCCGGTGCCGGTGGTGCGCCGCAAGCTGCAGACGCTGCTGGATGTGGGCCTGGGCTACATCCGCCTGGGGCAATCGGCGACGACGCTGTCGGGCGGCGAGGCGCAGCGCGTGAAGTTGTCGCTCGAGCTATCGAAGCGCGACACGGGCCGCACGCTCTACATCCTGGACGAGCCGACCACGGGTCTGCACTTCCACGATATCGAGCTGCTGCTGAAGGTGATCTACAAGCTGCGCGACCACGGCAATACGATCGTGATCATCGAACACAACCTCGACGTGATCAAAACGGCGGACTGGCTGCTCGATCTGGGCCCCGAAGGCGGCGCGGGCGGTGGGCAGATCATTGCCAAAGGCACGCCGGAGGATGTGGCCAAGAGCAAGGCGAGCTTTACCGGCAAGTACCTGGCGCCGCTGCTCAAGCGGAAGTAAGCGCGGTCATCCGGCAACAAAAAGCGCAGCTTCGGCTGCGCTTTTTCTTGGCGCCAATACCACCTTCAGTGGCTGGCTGGCGCTGTCTCGGCTTCCACCTCATCCGCGTCTTTCATGCGGCTGCGGTTCAGCGCCCCCGCTTCATCCAGCACCGAATACGCGGCTGCGCAGAACAACGAATTCAATCGCTTGAAATCGCTGATGATGTCCAGGTGCAGCGAGCTGGTCTCGATGCTCTCGGCCGTCTGCGCCGAGATCCGCGTGAGGTGACTGCGCGAGTAGCGTTTCTCCAGATCGCGGAAGTGCGCCTTTTCCAGCATCAGCTTCTGCGCGCTGCGCAGGTCACCGGTGAGGAACACCGACAGCGCCAGCTTCAGGTTCGTAACCAGACGCGCGTGCATGTCTTCCAGCTCTTCCATGCCGGCTTCGGAAAAGGCCAGCTTGTGCGCGATCTTCTTTCGCGCACGTCCTGTAACAGGCGATCGAGAATGTCGCCGGCGTGCTCCAGGTTGATGGTGAGCGAGATGATGTCGGCCCAGCGCTTGCCCTCGCGCGCGTCCAGCGCTTCGTGGCTCAGCTGCGTGAGGTAGAGCTTGATGGCGGTGTAGAGCGCATCGACCTCGTCGTCGATCGCGCGGGTGGTTTGCAGCAGGCGCACGTCGTTGGTCTTGAGCACGCGCAGCGTGTTGTCGAGCATGTGTTCAACGCGATCGCCGATGCGCAGCACCTCGCGCGCCGCGTTGCCCAGCGCCAACGTTGGCGTGGCCAGCGCCGACGGATCGAGATAGCGCGGCGCGACCAGGTCGTCGATATGCGCGCCGCCCGGCAGGATGCGCGCGCACAGTCGCGCCATCGCTTCGGTAAAGCCGATCAGCAGCACCGCCAGCGCCACGTTGAACACCACATGAAACGCCACGACCACGTGTTGCGGCGCCACGCCCGCGTGCGGCGCCCACGCTGCCAGTGTGTCCAGGAAGGGCAGCGCCAGCGCTGCTCCCAGCATGCGCGAGAGCAGATTGCCGAGCGTTGCCCGGCGCGCGGCTTGACTTGATGACGGCGTGGTCGCCAATGCGGCCACGGCACTACCGATATTTGCGCCCAGCACGATCGCAAACGCCACCTTGACCGACACCGCGGCCGACGCCGCCAGCGTCGCGCAGAACAGCACCACAGCCAGGCTCGAATAGCACAGCAGCGTGAGCACCGCGCCAATCAGCATGTTCAGGCCGGTGTCTGACGAGAAGGAGCTCAGCAGCACGCGCAGCGCATTGGCTTCCACCATGGGGCTCGACGCGACCGAGATCAGCTCCAGCGCCATCATGATCAGCCCCAGACCGATGAGCACCCGCCCAAAGTGCCCCACCGCACTGCCCTTGCGCGACAGATGCAGGATCACGCCAAAGAAGATCAGCAGCGGCGACAGCCACGACAGGTCCAGTGCAAACACCTGCGCCATGATGGCGGTGCCGACGTTGGCGCCCAGCAGAATGGCCAGCGCCGACGACACGCCCATCAACCCTTGCGCGACGAATGCCCCGACGATGGTGGCCGTCGCGTTACTGCTCTGCACCAGGCACGTCACGCCAATGCCGGCCAGCAGCGCGGAGAACCGGTTCGAGACGCTGCGCGACAGCAGGCGACGCAAGTCCGCGCCGTACAGACGCAGCATGCCGACCTTGACGGTCTGCGTGCCCCATACCAACAGGGCCACGCCGGAAAGCAGCTTAAGCAGGGTGATCATTGTTGCCGTGCAGTCTTACTTATTTGGTCAGAGCCACGCGCAGGCCCAGCCCGATGAAAATACAGCCGCTCACCCGATCGAGCCACAGCGAGGCACGCGGCGTACGGCGCATCCAGCCGCCCAGCGCGGCCGCGCACCAGCCGTAGATGCTGAACACGACGATGGTCTGCGCCATGAACACGCCGCCCAGCAGCAACATCTGCAGCGCTGCGTGGCCCGCCTGCGCATCCACGAACTGCGGCAGGAACACCACGAAGAACAGCGTCACCTTCGGATTGAGCAGATTGGCGAAGACGCTCTGGCGATACACACGCCACAGGTCGGGCGCCGTCTGGGGTCCAGCAGGATTCAGGCCGACGCCGCCCTTGCTGCGCAGTGCCTGAATCCCCAGCCAGATCAGATACGCCGCACCGAGCCAGCGGATCGCCTGGAACGCCACAGGCGACGATTGCAGCACGGCCGCCAGCCCCAGCGCCGCCAGCGTCGTATGGAAAAGGCAGCCTGACGCAAACCCCGCTGCCGCTGACAGCCCCGCCTTACGGCCCTGGCTGGCACCGCGTGCGATCACCTGCAGGTTGTCCGGGCCCGGCATCACCGTGATCGCGATCGAGGTCAGCAGGAACAGCAATACGTGGGGCATCGACGTCTCCCGGGGTGCGGCGGCAATGGAAAGAGTCATGCTACTGCGCAAGGCAGCAGCGCGTCATATTTTTGTCACATGAACGTATGCGGCCCGTGCATCACGCGAAGGTCGCCGACGGCCCGCTCAGTGCCCGTCGAAACGGCAGACCGTGAAGAGCGGCAGACCGCCTTCGATCAGCAGTTGCGAGCCGCCCAGCTCGGGCAGGTCGACAATCGCCGCACCTTCCACCACCGTTGCCCCGAGCCGCTCCAGCAGGCGCTTTCCGGCCATCATGGTGCCACCGGTGGCGATGAGATCGTCGATCAGCAAGACGCGGTCGCCGGGCTTGCAGGCATCGGCATGGATTTCCACCGTCGCGCTGCCGTATTCGAGCATGTACTCCTCGGCCACCGTGTTGAACGGCAGCTTGCCTTTCTTGCGGATCGGCACGAAGCCCAGGTTCAGCTCGTACGCCACGATCGAGCCGAGGATGAACCCGCGCGCGTCGATGCCCGCCACCAGGTTCAGCCCCTGCCCCATGTAGCGATGGACGAACACGTCCACCAGCACGCGCAGGCTCTTCGGGTCCTGCAGCAGCGGCGTGATGTCGCGAAACATCACCCCGGCCTGCGGCCAATCCGGCACCGTGCGGATCCGGTCACGCAGGTAGCGCGACACATCGCCCAGTTCGGTGGACGCGGGAACGGACGACGGCGTCAGCAGCGCCGCCTGGTGATGAGGGACTTGGCTCATGGCAAAAACCGGAAAGCAGGAAACGTGGTCTGCGGTAATGGGCTACCACCCGGGCCGATTGGCGCCGAACCACAATGGGGAAACCGCAACCATACAGGAGACACGGCGATGGCAAAGAAAATTCTGATGCTGGTTGGCGACTACGTCGAGGACTACGAGGTCATGGTGCCTTTCCAGGCGCTGCAGATGGTCGGCCACACGGTGCACGCTGTCTGCCCGGACAAGCGCGCCGGCGATTCCGTGGCGACCGCCGTCCACGATTTCGAAGGCGCACAGACGTACTCCGAAAAGCCCGGCCACCGCTTCACCATCAACGCCACGTTTGCCGACGTCGACCCGGCAGCATACGACGCACTCGTCGTGCCCGGCGGCCGCGCGCCCGAATACCTGCGACTGAATGGCCGCGTGCTCGAAGTCGTGCGTCACTTCTTCCAGGCGGACAAACCCGTCGCCGCGATCTGCCACGGTGCCCAATTGCTGTCGGCGGCGGGCGTGCTGGAAGGCAAGGCGTGCTCGGCGTATCCAGCATGTGGCCCGGAAGTCACGGCGGCGGGCGGCACGTTCAAGGACATCCCCGTCGACCAGGCCCACACCGACGGCAAGCTCGTCACGGCGCCCGCCTGGCCGGCACATCCGGCGTGGTTGGCACAGTTTCTTGAAGTCCTGGGCACGCGGGTTCTACACTGATCCGGTTGCCCGCACGCCGGGCGCCCCGGAGCCCCGGCCATGTGCGAAATCTTCATCCGCGCCAATCCCCATTCGTACGACAGCCTCGCGCGCTCGCTCCGCCTGCACGGCGTGGCGACCAGCGTGCGGCTGGAATGCCTGTTCTGGGAGGTGCTCGAAGAGATCGGCCAGCGCGACGGCCTGACGGTCAACCAGCTCATCAGCAAACTCTATGACGAGCTGTTGGAGCGACGCGGCGAGGTGGCGAATTTCGCGTCATTCCTGCGCGTCTGCTGCCTACGCTATCTGATGCTGCAGCAGGACGGGCGCATTCCCGCCGATACCCGGGTGTCGATCAGTTCGCTCGACGCCGCAGCGGTGCTCGATGGCCTGCCGCCCAACTTAGCCGATACCCCGCCGCCGCGCCGCTCGCGGGGGCCGCTGCTCGAAGCGCTCGTCAAGTAAGCCCGCGCATCAACGCGGCGAGAGCCGCTCCTCCGCCATCTGCAGCCCCTCGGGCGTGCCACGCAGCACGACGATATCGCCCAGTTCCAGCACGGTGTCCGGATCGGGATCGAGCGCACGAATACCCTGGCGCCGGATCGCGGTGACCGACGTCTTGAAGGTCTCCAGCCCCATCGTCCCGAGCTTGTGGCCGATGGCGGGCGAGCCCTTGGCAAGCGGCACCGAATGCAGACGCACGGCGTCGCGCTCGAGCATGTCTTCCTCGTCATCCTGGCCGTGGAAATAGCCGCGCAGCAGGCTGTAGCGTGCGTCGCGCATTTCCTGCGCACGGCGCACCACGCGGCGCAAGGGCACGCCCAGCAGCACCAGCGCGTGCGAGGCCAGCATCAGGCTCCCTTCGATGATCTCGGGGACGACCTCCGTGGCGCCGGCTTGCTGCAGGCGGTCGAGGTCCGCATCGTCGATGGTGCGCACGATCACGGGCAGGGTCGGCTCCAGGGCCTGCACGTGGTGCAGCACCTTCAATGCAGATGCCGTGTCGGCGTAGGTAATGGCGACCGCCGCTGCGCGGTGGATACCGGCGGCCACCAGCGACTCGCGCCGCGCCGCATCGCCATAGACGACATGCTCACCCGCGGCGGCGGCCTCGCGCACGCGGTCGGGGTCCAGATCGAGCGCGACGTAGCCGATGCCTTCCTGTTCCACCATGTGCGCAAGGTTCTGGCCGCTGCGCCCGTAGCCGCAGATGATGACGTGGCGCTCGGTGGCGATGCTCTGTGCGGCGATTTTCGTCATGGCCAGCGACTGCATCAGCCAATCGGTGCGCGACAGCCGCATCGCGATCACATCGCTGTACTGGATCAGGAACGGCGCCAGCAGCATCGACAGCAGCATCGCCGCCAGGATCGCCTGGCCGAGCAGCGGGTCGATGAGCTTCATGCCGTCGATCTGGTTGAGCAGCACGAAGCCGAACTCACCGGCCTGCGCCAACCCCAGGGCCGTGCGGATCGCCGCACCGCCGCCGGAGCCGAAGGCCCGCGCCAGCAGCGCAATGAGCACGAACTTGAACAGCACGGGCGCCGCCACCAGCCCCAGCACCAGGGCCCAATGCTCGAAGACCACGCGTGGGTCCAGCAGCATGCCGACCGTCACGAAGAACAGCCCCAGCAGCACGTCGCGGAACGGCTTGATGTCTTCTTCCACCTGCAGCTTGTACGGCGTTTCCGACACCAGCATGCCGGCCAGGAACGCGCCCAGCGCCATCGACAGGCCCAGCCGCTCTGTCAGCGCCGCCATCCCGAGGGTGACAAGCAGCAGGTTCAGCATGAACAGCTCCTGCGAGCGCCGCGCCGCCACGAGGTGGAACCAGCGCGACAGCAGCTTCTGCCCCAGGAACAGGATCAGCACCAGCGCAACGGTGATCTTCAGCGCCGCAATCGACAGCGTCAGCACCAGGTCGGTCGGATTCTTGCCCAGCGACGGCACCACGATCAGCAGCAGCACCACCGCCAGATCCTGGAACAACAGCACGCTGATGATGTTGCGGCCGTGTTCGGTCTCGAGTTGCAAGCGTTCGGCCAGCATCTTCGAGACGATGGCCGTGGACGACATCGCCAACGCGCCGCCCAGCGCCAGCCCGGCCTGCCACGACAGCGGATACCAGTGCGAGAGCAGCATCGAAGCCGGAATCGTCAGCAGGATGGTCAGCACCACCTGGGACGCACCCAGCCCCAGCACCAGCCGCCGCATCGAACGGAGCTTTGAGAGGTTGAACTCCAGCCCGATCGAGAACATCAAGAACACCACCCCGAACTCGGCCAGATAGCGCGTCTGGGCAGAATCGGACTCCAGCCCCGTCGCCTTCGGCCCGATCAGCACGCCCACCACCAGGTAGGCCAGCATCGGCGGCAATTGCAGCATGCGGAACAACACCACGCCGATCACGGCAGCGGCCAACAACACGAGGGCGAGTTCCAGCGGCGAATGCATGCGACGCGAAAAACCAATCTAAAGGGGTTGGACAGCGGGGACAGCGCCCGCGCATCAGGACGGTGCGTGCGCAAGCGAGCACGCAGGCGCTGCAAGACCGATGCCAGGGTATTAAACGAAGAACGCGACACGCGAGACGCCGCAGGGCAAAAAAGACGGCGTGGCGACGGGAAGAAAAGTGATTGGAAAGCTGAATGCCGCGGCGCAGCAAAACGGAGCGCCCGCACGCTCCGCGACTCCCCGCAAGCCAAGCCCCAACGCGCCACCGGCGGCCGAGGACACTGTCAATCGTTGTTATACTTCGCCGCCATGATAGCGAATTTCAATCCGGATCGAGCACTTGCGCTGGCGCAGCAAACCTTCGACATCGAAGCGCAAGCCGTCCTCGGTCTCAAATCACAGGTGTCCGCCGACTTTGCACGCGCGGTCGAAATGGTGCTCGGCTGCACCGGGCGCGTCGTCGTGTCCGGCATGGGCAAATCGGGGCATGTCGCGCGCAAGATCGCCGCGACGCTCGCTTCGACCGGCACGCCGGCGTTCTTCGTGCACCCGGCCGAAGCCAGCCATGGCGACCTCGGCATGGTCACGCGCGACGACGTTTTCATCGGCTTTTCCAATTCCGGCGAAGTGTCCGAGCTGAACGCCATCCTGCCGCTGGTCAAGCGGCTCGGCGCCAAGCTGATCGCCGTCACGGGCAACCCGGAGTCCTCGCTTGGCAAGCACGCCGATGTGGTGCTGAACTCCCACGTCGATGTCGAAGCCTGCCCGCTGAACCTTGCTCCCACCGCCAGCACCACCGCGCAGATCGCGCTGGGCGATGCGCTGGCCGTCGCCGTGCTCGACGCGCGCGGCTTCGGTGCCGAAGATTTCGCCCGCTCGCACCCGGGTGGATCGCTTGGCCGCAAGCTGCTGACGCACGTGCGTGACGTCATGCGCGCCGGCGACGCCATCCCCGCGTGAACGAAGACACGCCGCTGTCGCAAGCGCTGATGGAAATCACCCGCAAGGGGATGGCGATGACCGCCGTGGTCGATACCGAAGGCCATGCCGTGGGCGTGTTCACCGACGGTGACCTGCGCCGCCTGCTCGAAACCCCGCGCGACTGGCGCACCGTGCCCATCCACGAGGTCATGCACCGCAACCCGCGCTCGGTCGGTCCCGACCAGCTCGCCGTTGAAGCCGTCGAAGTCATGGAAACGCACCGTATCAACCAGTTGCTGGTGGTCGACGCCGCCGGCCTCCTGGTGGGCGCGCTGCACATCCACGACCTGACGCGGGCCAAGGTCATCTGACCCGCCCACGCCGCTGATGATCACTCCGGCCCTGTTTCCCGCCGACAGCGTCCACAGCAACATCGACGCACGCTTTCCGCAGGCAATGGAACGCGCCGCACGCGTGCGTCTGATGGTGTTCGACGTCGATGGCGTGCTGACCGACGGCCGCCTGCTCGTCGGTCCCGAGGAGAAATCAGCAAGGCGTTCGACACGCTCGACGGCCACGGCATCAAGCTGCTGGCACAGGCGGGGGTCACGTCGGCCATCATTACCGGGCGGCAATCCGAAATCGTCGCGTGGCGCGCCGGGGAACTCGGCATCGAACATCTGTACCAAGGCGTAGCCGACAAGCGCGAGGCATTTGCCCGCCTGCTGGCCGCCACGCAACTTCAGGCCACGGACGCCGGCTACATGGGCGACGACTGGCCCGACCTGCCGGTGATGACGATGGTCGGATTTACCGCATGCCCGGCTCAGGCCCATGCCGAGCTGCGCAGCCGCGCTCACTATGTCGCGCAGGCCACGGGCGGACGCGGCGCCGTGCGCGAAGTGGCCGACCTGATTCTTAAGGCACAAGGCGCCTACGACGCCCTGCTCGCGCAACTGCTGCACGCCCCGCAACCTTCCTGACTCCATGGCCAGCGAACGCTCCCAACGCCTCGTCTCCTCCGTGCTGCAGATCATGCTGCGCGGGCTGCCGATCCTGCTGATGGCGGTCGTCTGCGGCGTCACATTCCTGCTCGTGCAGGTCAACACACCGCAAACCGACGAAGCCGCCACGCAACCCAAGCGCCACATCCCCGACTACACAATGGACGGCATCTCGGCCACTGCGCTGGACGAGACCGGCTCGACCAAATACCGCTTCACCGGCGTCCACATGAACCACTATGAGGACGACCTGACCTACGACGTCACGTACCCGGCGCTGCGCGTCTATGCGCCCGGCCGGCCGCAGGTCACCGCCCGGGCGGATCTCGGCAAGATGAACGGCGACGGCACGATCATCGATCTGTACAACAACGCCAAGGTCATCCGGGCGCAAGGGCCCGACGCGCGCCAGGACCCATTGATGACGGCCGACTCGACTTACTTCCAGGTGCTGCTCAACGACGACATCGTGCGCACCGACAAGCCGGTCGAGCTGCACCGGGGGCCGTCGATCATGAACGCCAACGGCCTCACCTTCAACAACGTGACGCGCCAAGTACAATTGCTGGGCAATGTGCGCGGCCGAATCGAAGGGCTGGGGGCGCCGAAGCAGTAAACTCTGCCCCCGACACCTGACAACGCCCACCGACCGCGCCCTTCTCCGACGTGATCTCCATGACTGATTCCCTCCGTGCCGCCGGCCTCGCCATCGCCGCTGCGCTGCTGCTCCCGGCCCTGCCCGCGCACGCCGAGCGCGCCGATCGCGACAAGCCGCTCGTGCTCGAAGCCGACAACGCCAGCTACGACGATCTGAAGCAGGTCTATCACTTGACCGGCAACGTGGTGCTGACCAAGGGCACCATGGTGCTGCGCTCCGACCAGGCCGATCTCCGGACCGACCCCGAGGGCTACAACTACGCCGTCGCCACGTCCAAGCCCGGCAATCTGGCGTTCATTCGGCAGAAGCGCGACAACGTCGACGAATACATCCAGGGCTGGGGCGAGCGCATCGAATACGATGGCAAGCAGGAAATTTCCAAGCTGATCACCCGCGCCCGCATGGAGCGCCTGCAAGGCGCGACGCAACTCGACGAGATCCGCGGCGCGGTCATCACATACGACGGCCAGAAGGAGTTCTACACGGCCTCGGGCGGCGCTGAAAACGCCACCGCCGCCAATCCGTCCGGCCGCGTGCGCGCCGTTCTCGCGCCGCGCACGAGCACGTCTGCCGCACCGGCATCAAATCCGGCCGCCAAGCCCTGATCCGTATCGCCAGTCTTTTCTGCTTCGCTTATGTCCGCCACCACTCTCGCCCCGAAAACTGCAGCGCCGCAGGCCACGACTTCCAGCACGCTGGTCGTCCGCCATCTGAAGAAGCGCTACGGCACGCGCACGGTGGTCAAGGATGTGTCGCTTGACGTGAAAAGCGGCGAAGTGGTCGGCCTGCTCGGCCCCAACGGCGCCGGTAAGACGACCTCGTTCTACATGATCGTCGGCCTGGTGGCGCTGGACGCAGGCGACATCGTGCTCGACGGCGAGCACATCAGCCGCCTGCCGATCCATCAGCGGGCGCGCATGGGCCTGTCGTATTTGCCGCAGGAAGCGTCGGTGTTTCGCAAGCTGAACGTGCAGGAAAACATCCGCGCGGTGCTCGAGCTGCAGGAGCAGAACGGCAAGAAGCTGTCGCAAGACGAAGTCAATCGCCGCCTCGACGGCTTGCTGGACGACCTGCAGATCGCTCACCTGCGCGACAATCCTGCGCTGTCGCTCTCGGGCGGTGAACGTCGCCGCGTGGAAATTGCGCGCGCGCTGGCCTCGTCGCCGCGCTTCATCCTCCTCGATGAACCGTTTGCCGGCGTCGACCCGATCGCCGTCGGTGAAATCCAACGCATCGTCAGCTTCCTGAAAGACCGCAACATCGGCGTGCTGATCACCGATCACAACGTGCGCGAAACGCTGGGCATCTGCGATCACGCCTACATCATCAGCGAAGGCACCGTGCTCGCCGCGGGCATGCCGGAACAGATCATCGAAAACGAGGATGTACGGAAGGTCTATCTGGGCGATAACTTCCGGATGTAAGCCACCCTGCACGCCTACGCCTTAAGGACGTGGCAAAGCCGCACCTTAAAGCAAAATCCGTTCCATCGACCGAGTGTTGGGCATAGAATAGCCCGCATGAAACAGTCGCTCCAGCTCCGTCTCTCTCAGCATCTCGCGCTCACGCCGCAGTTGCAGCAATCGATCCGACTGCTGCAGTTGTCGACCATCGAACTGCAGCAGGAAGTTGAGCAGGCCCTGACCGAAAACCCGCTGCTGGAGCGGGAAAACGAGTGGCTCGACACCTCCGCACGCATTGGCGCGGACGGCTCGGTGAACGCGGTGCAAAGCAACAGCGCCACGCCGCTGCCGACCGAGTCGCCTCCGCCCGCGCCCAACGGTGGCGATAGCAGCGACGCCCCAGACAGCTACGAGAACGGCCACGACAGCGGCGCCGATTTCGACAGCGATTACGGCTCCGACCGCTCCGACTGGAGCCTCGACGACTTCGCCCGCAAGCCGCAATCCGATGAAGACGACCGCGCGCCGCTACAGTTGCGCGAAGCCGAGCAAAGCATGCGCGAATTCCTCATGGAACAACTCGCGCCGCTCAAGCTGTCGATGCGCGACAAGGGCCTCGTCATCTTCCTGATCGAGTCGCTCGACGACGAAGGCTATCTGTCAGGCACGCTCGATGAAATCCTTGCAGATCTGCCGGCCGAACTCGAAGTCGAACTCGACGAACTGCAAGCCGCGTTGCGCATGCTGCAGAGCTTTGATCCGCCCGGCATCGGCGCGCGCTCGGCCTCCGAGTGCTTGTCGCTGCAATTGCACCGGCTCGATTCGCCCGCGAAAGCGCTGGCGCTCATCATCGTCAACCAGCACCTTGAACTGCTCGCCGCGCGCGACTACACGCGCCTGAAGAAGGCGCTCTCCGTCGACGAACCGGCACTCAAAGCAGCGCATGAGCTGATTCGTTCACTGGCGCCGTTTCCGGGTCACGCGTTCGGTCGCGCCGAAGCGGACTTCGTGGTACCCGACGTGATCGTGCGCAAGACCAGCGCAGGCTGGATGGCGCAACTGAACCCCGACGTCATGCCGCGCCTGCGCATCAACGACATGTACGCGCAAATCCTTCGCAGCAGCCGTGGTGAATCGGGCGCCGCCAATCTGCAGCAGAAGCTGCAGGAAGCACGTTGGCTGATCAAGAACATTCAGCAGCGCTTCGATACGATCCTGCGTGTCTCGCAAGCGATTGTCGAGCGTCAAAAGAGCTTCTTCACGCACGGCGAAATCGCCATGCGCCCCTTGGTTTTGCGGGAAATAGCCGATACACTGGGTCTACACGAGTCCACGATCTCCCGTGTGACAACCAACAAATACATGGCGACCCCGATGGGGACGTTCGAGTTGAAGTACTTCTTCGGCAGCCATGTATCGACGGAAACCGGCGGGGCCGCGTCGTCCACCGCGATACGCGCGCTCATCAAGCAACTTGTAGGAGCCGAAGACCCGAAGAATCCTCTGTCCGATAGCAGAATTGCCGAACTGTTAGGGGAACAAGGATTCGTGGTGGCCCGTCGGACGGTGGCCAAATACCGCGAAGCCCTCAAGATCCCTGCAGTGAATTTGCGCAAGTCTTTATAGCCGCATCGCGGGCAGTTCCGGTGCGGCTCATCTTGAGAAGGAGAACCGCTATGAACTTCAAACTCAGTGGACACCACCTGGACATCACGCCTGCTTTGCGTGAGTACGTGGAAACGAAACTGGAGCGTGTGATCAGGCACTTCGATCAGGTGATTGGCGTCAGCGTGTTGCTATCGGTCGATAACCACAAGGAGAAGGATCGGCGTCAGTACGCGGAAATCAACCTGCACCTCAAAGGTAAGGACGTCTTCGTCGAATCACACCATGAAGATCTGTATGCGGCCATCGACCTCCTCGTCGATAAACTGGACAGGCAAGTGATCAAGTACAAGGACCGCGTGCAAGGACACGATCGCGACAGCATGAAGCACCAAGCCTTCCAGGCCGTGCAGATGCAGCAATAGCAGGACGGCACCGCAGAAACCGCGCCCCGAGTTGGCGCGGTTTTTTTATGCCGTGGTGCATTCGTGACGAATCCGATTGCAACGGATTTAAGTCGGGCTAAAATCTGACGAAAGTATGAATGCTGGCGTGGCGCGGCTTTTGGCGCGATGCTGGCAAAAACAGGGTCGATGCCGTGCGCACATTGCCGGCACCGGCTGATTGCAGCCCTGGGGGATTCGCTTCTCTGCCCTGCGTGGTGCACCGCTGGTGCGCCGCACAAAGCCGCGCGGCACGTGGTCTATAATGACCCCATTGTCCGCGCGCCATCTTGGTGCAGAAGGACGCCGCTCATTTCACGCATTGCACATGAATCGCTTGGCCAAACTGCTGCCGCCCGGGAACATTGCCCTCGACGTCAGCGTAACCAGCAAGAAGCGGGTATTTGAACAGGCCGGCCTGCTGTTCGAGAACAACCACGGTGTGGCGCGCGCAGTCGTCACCGACAACCTGTTTGCGCGCGAATCGCTCGGCTCCACGGGGCTGGGCGCCGGCGTGGCCATCCCACACGGCCGCATCAAGGGGCTCAAGCAACCGCTGGCCGCTTTCATGCGCCTGTCCGAACCGGTGCCTTTCGAGTCGCCGGACGGCAAGCCTGTCTCGCTGCTGATCTTCTTGCTTGTGCCTGAACAGGCGACCCAGCAACACCTGGAAATCCTCTCCGAAATCGCCCAGCTGCTGTCCGACCGTGACATGCGCGAAGGCCTCGCCACCCTGCCGTCGCCCGAGGCGATTCACCAGCTACTGACCGACTGGCGGCCCTGATCGCAGCGCAATCGGTGGCCAGCGCAACCGATTGCGAACGCGCTATGCCCCGTCGGCATCACCGTGCCCCGCTATGGAACTGACCGGCGTCATCGCCCAATCGATCTTTGACGACAACGCAGCTGATCTGAAGCTATCGTGGGTCGCTGGCCTGGAGGGCGCGGACCGCGCGTTCGACGTGGACTTCGCGAAGGAAGCGACCTCCGCAGCGGACTTAGTCGGGCACTTGAACCTCATCCACCCGAATCGCATCCAGGTGCTCGGCAAGCCCGAGATCACCTACTACCAGCGCCTGTCGGAAGAAAACCGCAAGCGGCAGATGGGCGAGCTGATCTTGCTGGAGCCGCCCTTCCTGGTGGTGGCCGATGGTGTGGATCCGCCGCCCGACCTGGAACTGCGCTGCACGCGTTCGTCTACGCCGCTGTTCACGTCGCCGATTTCCTCGGCGGCCGTCATCGACCACCTGCGCTTGTATCTGTCGCGCATCTCCGCACCGCGCGTGACGATGCACGGGGTGTTTCTCGACATCCTCGGCATGGGCGTGCTGATCATGGGCGATTCGGGCCTGGGCAAAAGCGAGTTGGGCCTGGAACTGATCTCGCGCGGCCACGGCCTGGTTGCCGACGACGCAGTCGACTTCGTGCGCCTCGGGCCGGACTTCATTGAAGGCCGGTGCCCGCCGCTGCTGCAGAATCTGCTGGAAGTGCGCGGCCTGGGCCTGCTCGACATCAAGACGATCTTCGGTGAAACGGCGGTGCGCCGGAAGATGAAGATCAAGCTGATCGTCCAGCTCGTGCGCCGCAACGATGGCGAGTTCGAACGCCTGCCGCTCGATTCGCAGTACCTCGATGTGCTCGGCTTGCCGATCCACATGGTGAAGATCCAGGTGGCCGCCGGCCGCAACTTGGCCGTGCTGGTCGAAGCCGCCGTGCGCAATACCATCCTGCGTCTGCGCGGCATTGATACGCTGCGCGACTTCATGGACCGCCAGCGCGCCGCCATGCAGGCGGAAGCCGCTTCCCACTCGCCCCAGGGTCGCCTGCTTTAACAAAGCCGCCACAAAGTTTCGTATTCAGGCCGGTTTACCTAGGTTTCGCTGCGAAACGTCAACCCGACGTGCGGCCGCCCCGTTGTGGGAGGGAATGCGCCGAGCACACAACGCGGCGGCGTTCATCGCGAGCGCGGCGGCTTATTTTTCGCCCGCTCTTCTGACGGTACCCAAGGAGAATACGACGATGAAACAACTGATTGCCGCTTGCGCCCTGGCGCTCCCGTTCCTGGCAGGCCAGGCTTTCGCCCAAGGCAGCGCACCCGCAGCCGCGCCGCCGCACCTGCCGCCGCCCCGGCAGCCAAGAATTCGCAGCAAGACAAGATGAAGCAATGCAACATGGACGCCGCCGGCAAGAAAGGCGACGAGCGCAAGGCTTTCATGAAGGGCTGCCTGTCGGACAAACCGGCTGCTGCCGCCAAGCCGATGACGCAGCAGGAAAAGATGGCTGCCTGCTCCAAGGCCAACAAGGGCAAGAAGGGCGACGAGTACAAGAACGCCCAGAAAGCGTGCCTCTCGAAGGGCTGAGCAGTCCCTTGACCTCGCTCGGAAAAAGGCGGCCACATCGGTCGCCTTTTTTGTTGGTCGCTGCTTTGCAACACAGGGATGCTATCCTCGCGGCATGCGGATCATTCTCATCACCGGTATGTCGGGTTCAGGGAAATCGGTCGCCCTGAACGTGCTCGAAGACGCAGGTTATTACTGCGTCGACAACCTGCCCGCGCAGTTCATCCCGGAACTGGCGCGCTATCTGGCGGACCAGGGTTATACGCATCTGGGCGTGGCCACTGACATCCGCAGCCGTGAATCGCTGCGCAAGGTGCCCGAGACGGTCACCTTGCTGCGCAAGGAACACGACGTGCGCATGCTGTTCCTGACGGCAAGCACGAACGCGCTGGTGCAGCGCTATTCCGAGACGCGCCGCCGGCATCCGCTGTCCATCCGTAACGGCCGCCCCGATACCGCCGCCAACGTGCAGGCGGCCGCCAAGGCCTCGACACCTCGCTCATCGAAGCGATCGAGATGGAACGCGAGCTGCTCAGCCCGCTCGCTGATCCAGCGCATCGCATCGACACCAGCACGCTGCGCACGAACGCCCTGCGCGCGTACATCAAAGAATTCATCAGCGATGAGCCGCACGACATCACGTTGATGTTTGAATCGTTCGGCTTCAAGCATGGCGTCCCCACCGACGCCGATCTCGTCTTCGACGTGCGTTCGTTGCCTAACCCGTACTACGACACGCAACTGCGCCCACTCACGGGGCGCGACCAGCCCGTCATCGATTTCCTGCAAAGCCAGCCGATGGTGCTTGCAATGGCAGAGGATATTCGCGCCTATGTGGAAAAGTGGCTGCCGAGTTTCATTGCCGACAACCGCAGCTACCTGACCGTCGCGATCGGCTGCACGGGCGGCCAGCATCGCTCCGTGTACATCGCGGAACGGCTCGCCACGTACTTCCGCGCGCATGGTAATGTGTTGGTCCGCCACCGCGAATTGGCCGTAGAGGGCTGAGCCGCGCCGAGTATCTTCCGCGCGCGAACCTGTCTCATTTGGATGCGGCCTCTTGCGCGGCGCCACGCGAAGGTCTTGCCGCCTGCCGAAAGTCCGTCCATGCAAGAAGACATCGCTCTCTCGCCGTTCTCGCCGCTGCCGCCGCTGCCTACCGAGCTGCCGCTGTTTCCGTTGCACACGGTGCTGTTTCCGGGCGGCCTTCTCCCGCTGCGCATTTTCGAAGCGCGCTACATGGACATGGTGCGCACGTGCCTGCGCGACAAGACGCCGTTCGGCGTCTGCCTGATCGAGCGCGGCAACGAAGTGGCGACCACAGACGGCACCACCGTGCCGGTCGACGTGGGCTGCATTGCCCACATCACCGAATGCGATATGGAGCAGCTGGGCCTGCTGATGATCAAGGTGCGTGGCACGCAGCGCTTCAAGGTGCTGTCGTTCGAGACGACGCCCAACGGGCTCATGCGCGGCACGGTCGAGCCCATTGGCGCCGACGTGGAAGACTGCAAAGGCGAACTCTTCGACGATTGCGTGGGCGCCCTGCGCCGCATCATCACCACGCTTGGCTCACGCGAAGACGGCAACGTTCCGATGGTGGAGCCGTACGAATGGAACAGCCCGAGCTGGGTCGCGAATCGGCTGTGCGAGCTGCTGCCGGTGCCGCTCAAGGCCAAGCAGAAGTTGATGGAGCTGATGGACGCCGGCATGCGCATCGAGATCGTCCATCGCTACATGAAGCAGCACCACATTCTGTGATGCCAACTCGGCCAAGCCTGCCCGCGTTGCTTAGATCAGGCTTGGCTGTACCAGCGTCTCCAGCGCCAATTTCACCGGCGCAGGCAACCCCACTGAATTGAGTTGTGCAAGCGGTACCCAACGCCAGTCGTCGTCGAGCGCCGCGGGTGTGGCGATCTCCGCGCGCAGCAGATGCATGTGCAGGCGGAAGTGCGTGAAGGTGTGCGTGAGCGCGCCGGCCATCTCCACGGTGGAGACGTCGCCATAGGCCTGCGCGGCACGACGCACGGTGCCGACATCCAACGGATGCGTGTCGAGCGCGTCGTCCATCTCGCCCACCAGCGGCAACGACCACAAGCCACCCCAGATACCGCGCTGCGGGCGACGCTGCAGCAACACCGCGTCGGCGTGCAGCGCGATGACAAGGGTGGCGGCGCGCTCGGGGATCGCCTTGCGCGGGCGCGGCACGGGCAGCTCCATCACGCGACCGGTACTGCGCGCTTCGCATAGCGATTCGAGCGGACAGGGCCGCTCACCGCTCAGGCATGCAGGCTTGCCGCGCGTGCACACCGTGGCCCCAAGATCCATCAAACCCTGCGTGTACGGTTGAATGCCTTCGGCCGGAGGCAGCACGGCTTCGGCGATGCGCCACATGGTGTCTTCGATGCGCTTGTCGCCGGGAAAGCCATCGATGCCGAACACGCGCGCGAAGACGCGCTTGACGTTGCCATCGAGAATGGCCGCGCGCACGCCATACGAAAACGCCGCGATGGCAGCCGCGGTCGAGCGGCCGATGCCGGGCAGCGTCGCCAATACTTCGGGATCACGCGGGAAGATGCCGCCGTGCTCCGCCACCACGATCTGCGCGCAGCGATGCAGGTTGCGCGCGCGCGTGTAATAGCCGAGGCCCGCCCACGCAGCCATCACGTCGTCTGCAGGGGCAGCGGCCAGCGCCTGCACGGTCGGGAAGCGCTCGATGAAGCGTGCGTAGTAGCCCAGCACCGCGCTCACTTGCGTCTGCTGCAGCATGATCTCGGAGAGCCACGTGCGATACGCGTCGCCGGTGTTCTGCCACGGCAGATGGTGACGGCCGTGACGCTGCTGCCAGGCGATGACGCGCACGGCGAAATCGTCAGGAAGCGGCGGCAATACGGGAACGGGCTGAGCAACGCGGCGCGTGCGGCGGGGGCTGGCGGTCATGCGTGTGATGGAAAAGCGGCGGACGGAACGTGCGCGCTGGCGGCGATCCTACCAGAACGAAAAAAGCGCCCGCAGGCGCCTTCTCCGTGAACGACATTGCGCGTCAGGCCGCGAACGACTCGCGCTCGAGGATCGTTCCGGCCGCGAGAATGCGGTCGGTGTACTTCGCGATGGTGCCGCTGCGCTCATCCAGCGTGTTGAGCAGCGCTTCCAGTTCGGTGATGCGCGCTTCCAGCGTATCGGTGGCCTCGTGGATGCGCTCGATCGAATCGACACGCTTGCGCAGTTGCTTCTGGTGATCGCGCACCTGCGCTTCGAGCGGCGTCATGACCGACTTCAGCCAGATCTCGATGTCGCGGTTCATGTCCTGGAAGGTGTCCAGCACGCGGCTGGCCACCGTCGAGAAGGCACCGTGTACGAGTTGCGGCTTCGGACGCGTCAGGAAGCTGAACGCGCCAAAGTGGTTGTGCGCGAGCATCAGCGTCTCTTTCAGATCGGCGTCGTAGCGCGTGCCCAAAAAGCGCAGCGGCGGCGACAGCGTGAAGCCGTGCTCGGCGTTGAACTTCTTGTACATGCCGTCAACCATCTGGTGCAGTTGGTCGATGCGATTGGCTGCGTCGCGCACCAGGCCGGTCAGGTGGGCGAACAGCTTGTCCATGTCGTCGCGCAGGCCGCGCGAGAACACGCGCTCCTTCATCTTCTCGCGCGCCTCGCGCATCGTCGAGCGGATCTGCTTGAGCTGCACGCTCTTGATGATCTCCGCGCTGTGGCGACCGAACACCGTGCGCAGCGCCTGGAATTTGGCAATGCTCTGCTCAAACTCTTCCTTCTCGCCCTGCACGCGCATCAGCATGTGCTTGACCATCGTGTGGTTCTTGCCGCGCAGTCCGCGCAGTTCGAACAGCTGCTCGACGATGTCGCGGCGGCGCATCTGCAGCAGTTGCTGCGCACCGGCGGCCATGTCCTTCACCGCCAGCTGAACCTGCTCGGTAACGATCTCGCGACGCTGCGGAATCAGCTGATCCGACAGCACCGACTCCAGCTCCGGCAGCCGGCTCTTGGCCAGCAGTTCGTGATCGTGGCTGACCTTCGCCAGCAAGCCCTTCTGCGCCGACACCGGATACACGCGCTCGACATCGATATCGAGCACCTGCGCCGTCGTCATGATCTGGCGGCTGACTTCGCTCTCGACTTCTTCTTCAGACTTGAGCGGATCCCACAGGCCATCGACCTTGTTGAGCACCGCGATGCAGCCCTTGCGCTGGCCGCCGCCCACATGCGAGCGCCACAGTTCCAGGTCGCTCTTGGTCACGCCGGCGTCCGCTGCCAGCACGAACACCACGACGTGCGCATCCGGAATCAGGCGCAGCGTCAGCTCAGGCTCGGTTCCGATGGCGTTCAGGCCCGGCGTATCCAGGATCACCAGCCCCTGCTTGAGCATGGGGTGCGGGAAATTGATGATCGCGTGCCGCCACTTCGACACCTCGACCGTGCCGGCGGCATCCACCGAAAACGCGGCGTCGGGATCGGCGTCGTTATAGAGGCCAAGCTGCTCGGCTTCTTCCTTGGGCACGCGCACGGTTTCCACCACGTGACGGAACGCTTCGAGCATGCCCTCCGGCGACGACGGATCGAGCGGCACCGACAGCCAGTGGCTGCCGGCATCGCGAAAATCGGCGGTCGAGGCATCGTGCAGGCGCGTCTCGATCGGGAGCAGGCGAATCGACGGCGGATAACTTTCGTCGTACATCAGCTCAGTCGGACACATCGTGGTCCGGCCCGCCGACGACGGCAGGATGCGGCGGCCAAAGTCCGCAAAGAAGATGGCGTTGATCAGCTCGCTCTTGCCGCGAGAAAACTCGGCAATGAAGGCGACCTTGAGCTTGTCGCTGCGCAGCACGCCGCGGATGCGCTGCGCGCGCATGTCAGCCTGCGCGTCGTACAGCTCCTGCGCTTGCAGCCAGTCTTGAAATTCCCCACCGACTGCAGTACGGAAGCGCGCCAAGCGCTGTACTGCTCGAACTGTGTGCTCAGTGTATTGTTCATCGTTCTGTCTTATTGTGTGCGCGACCCGACCGCAACAAATGCGCGCGCCCCTCGACATCGCTGTTACCGCCCATTTACGGCACAGAAATGCACAAATTTAGGTGGAACGATACAGCGAACCG
The DNA here is from genome assembly GCF_036631435.1 of Ralstonia sp. 1B3. Taxonomy (NCBI): domain Bacteria; kingdom Pseudomonadati; phylum Pseudomonadota; class Betaproteobacteria; order Burkholderiales; family Burkholderiaceae; genus Ralstonia; species Ralstonia sp. 1B3. The sequence goes on from NZ_JAPNUG010000022.1 coordinate 27,044, forward strand.
CCAGCTTCCGGGCGAACTTTCCGCAAGGTTCCCCAGCCCGGGCAGACAAGTGTTGCGGGATGCCATCGGCAGCCGGACACCCCACTTCAAAAACCTTGCGAAATGACGGCCTGATCGCTCCAGCGTCGTGCCTCCAGGCGGCTTCCGATGCCCTTGGTAGGCCGATCAGCGCTGGCAGGTCGGGCAATAGAACGTGGAGCGCTGGCCCTGCACGATCTGGCGGATCGGCGTGCCGCACACACGGCACGGCAGACCGGCGCGGTCGTACACGAAAGCTTCGAGCTGAAAGTAGCCGCTTTGCCCGTCCGAGCCGACAAAGTCGCGCAGCGTGCTGCCGCCCCGCGCGATGGCATCTGCCAGCGTGGCGCGAATAGCCTCAGCCAGCGCTGCATAGCGCGGGCGGCTGATGCGGCCCGCCGCCGTGGTCGGCCGGATTCCGGCGCGAAACAGGCTTTCCGAACAATAGATATTGCCTACGCCGACCACGATGTCGCCGGCCAGGAGCGCCGATTTGATGGCCACCCGGCGCCCGCGTGTGCGGGCAAACATCCAATCACCGTCGAATCGCGCGTCGAACGGCTCAATGCCGAGATTGCGGAGCAGCGGATGTTCGGCCAGGCCAGCTTCGTCCCCAGCGTGCCACAGCACGGCACCGAAGCGGCGCGGATCCCGATAGCGCAGTGTGATGGGTACGCCGGTTGCGTCGGCGAGTTCGATATCGACGTGATCGTGGGGGCCGGGCGCCACGGGCGTTTCCAGCACGCGCAGGGTGCCGGTCATGCCCAGGTGGATCAGCAGCCAGCCACCTGCGGCGTCGGCAGAGTTGATGGATTGGCCGATCCCGGGCATGCATTCGATCAGCAGGTATTTGCCCCGGCGCAGCAGGCGGGTGACCGTCAGCCCGGCAAGCAACGCCGGCAGCGCCGGGTCGATCGGCCAGCGCAGGCCGTGATGGCGCACCACGACGCGCTCGATACGTCGCCCCGTAACATACGGTAGCAAACCCAGACGCGTGACCTCGACCTCCGGCAACTCAGGCATCGAACCTCCGTCCCATGTGCTGCTCCAACCTTTTTTACGATGCGGGCGATTGTAGCGGTCAGGCTACAATGCCCCGAACCCCTATCCGGAGCTTCGAGACTATGCCTCACGCCCTCTCCCGTTCGCCCGCGACGCAACGCCCGCGGCGATTCCCGCGCAGCAGAACGGCCCTGCTGGCCGCGCTGGTGGCGGGAGGGCTGACGAGCCTGCCGGCATGGTCGTCGCAATCGACGGCCGCCGCCCCGGTGATCGCCCAAGCCGCACAGGAAAGTGGCACGGGTGGTCGGGCGGCCGTCCAGATTGAACGCTCGCGCCCGCGCACCGGCCTGCTGAGCTCGGAGCGCACCGATCTGCCGCGCGTCGCGCTCACTGAAGACATCATGTACCGCGTGCTGGCATCGGAAGTGTCATTGCAGCGCGGGCTGGTCGAACCGGCGTACCGTACTTACCTCGCGCTGGCGCAGGACACGCGCGACCCCCGCTTTGCCCAGCGCGCCACCGAAATCGCGTTTCTGACGCGCTCCCCGCGCAAGCGCTGACTGCCTCGCGCCTATGGGTGGAGTTGTCGCCGACGTCCATGCCGGCGCGCCAGGTGCAGCAGCTCCTGCTGGTGGCAACGGGACAGTGGTCGGAAGTCGAGCCGATGCTGCAGGCTCAGTTGAACAAGGTTTCGCCCGGCCAGCGTGCCGATGCCCTGCTGCAATTGCAGCAGCAGATGTCCAAGAGCAGCGATCCGGCGGGTGCCGTAGGCGCGCTGCAGCGCATCGCCTCACACGACATGCAGCGCCCGGAAACGCATCTGGCCTTGGCACGCGCGAAGGTTGCCGCCAAGGATGTCCCTGGCGCTCTGACGGAACTGGACACGGCGCTCAAGCAACGTCCCGGCTATGAAGACGCTGCCATCCTGGCCGCCGAACTGCGCGCCGACGGCGACCCCGATGCCGCCATCGCCGGCCTGCGCAGCTTCCTGAAAGCCGCACCGGCGTCCATCGACGGTCATCTCGCGCTCGCGCGCATGTACCTCGTGCGCAACCAGCAGGACAAGGCGCGGGCCGAATTCGAAACACTCAAGAAGATCGCCCCCAACGATGCGCGTATCACGCTCGCCCTGGGGCTGCTGAACCTGCAGCAACGCCAGTACGACGACGCAGAGCGGTATTTGAAGGAATACGTGGCCGCCACCGCCAAGTCGCCCACGCTGAGCCCCGAACCCGGCTACCAGGGCCTCGCGCAGTTGGCCGAGGAAAAGCGGGACTACGCCGGCGCGCTCGGCTGGGTCGACAAGATCACCGGCTCCGCCAACGGCGACGCCGACGGTCAGACCGCACTGGCTGCGGGCATCAAGCGTGGCCAATTGCTCGGCAAGCTGCGGCGCATCGACGAGGCACAACAGACCTTCGACGAACTCGTCGCCGATTCCGAAGACGTGCCCGATGGCCCGCGCCGCCAGGCGCTGATGGACGGCATCCGCCAGGCCGAAATCGGCATGCTGATGGACGCCAAGGCCTACGGTCGCGCCCGCGCCCGCGTCAACGAGCTGCTCAAGAGCGACCCGGACAACGTCGAATACACGTACCAACTGGCGATGCTCGAAGAGCACGACGGCCACTACGACAACATGGAAACGCTGCTGCGCAAGGTGATCGACCTGCGCCCGGGCCAGGCCATCGGCTACAACGCGCTCGGCTACTCGCTGGCCGACCGCAACGTGCGCCTGCAGGAAGCGCAGGAGCTGCTGGAGAAAGCCGTGTCGCTGGCACCGGATGATCCCTATATCGCGGACAGCCTCGGGTGGGTCAAATACCGTCGCGGCGATCTGCCTGCCGCCACCGACATCCTGCGCAAGGCGTGGACTGCCGCCCCGCAAGCCGAAATCGGCGCGCACCTGGGCGAAGTCCTGTGGCAATCCGGCAAGCAGGACGACGCGCGCCAGATCTGGACCGAAGCGTCCAAGCTCGACGTGAACGACACCACCTTGCGTGACACGCTGCGCCGCTTCGGCCAACCGGTGCCCAATGTTCCCGTGAGTGCGAATTAATGGCGATGCGGTTCACGCGCGCGCTTGGCGCGCTGATGCTCGGGGCCGGCTGCGTGCTGTTCAGCGGCTGCACAACCTTGCGGCCAGCCAACGATCTCTTCGCCGGCACGCAAGACGGCGATGCCACCATCACACGCTATCAGGGTCGCTTCTCGGCCCGATACACGCAGAACAACGCCGAGCAAAGCGCCGTCGGCAGCTTCCGCTGGCGCGAGCGCGGGCCCGACGTGCAGCTTGAACTGATGTCGCCGCTGGGCCAGACACTGGCCATCGTCAGCCAAAGCAACCAGGGCGCGACGCTGGAACTGCCGAACCAGCCGCCGCGCCGCGCCCCGAAGTCGACACGCTGATGCAGGATGCGCTCGGCTTTTCGCTGCCGGTTTCAGGCCTGCGGGACTGGCTGCGCGCGCGCCCCGCTCCGGGCACACCTGCGCGCGTGGCACGCGACGCGCAATCTCGCCCCGAAACCATCGAGCAGAATGGCTGGACCGTCCGCTACGTCGCGTGGGCCGACAACGGCAACAACGCCGATGGCGCCAAGGCGACCATCCGCCGGCTCGATCTCGATCGTCAGCACGGCGCCAACGGCCCGCTCTCGGTGCGACTCGTGCTCGACCAGTAACGCCTCTTCGCCATGTCCTCCGCCCCCGTCGAGCTGCGTGACTGCCCCGCGCCCGCCAAGCTCAACCTCTTCCTGCACGTGGTCGGCCGCCGGCCTGACGGCTACCACCTGCTGCAAACCGTCTTCCAGTTGATCGACTGGAGCGACACGCTGCATTTCGCGCGCCGCACCGACGGCCGTCTCGTGCGCACCACCGATATCCCAGGCGTGCCTGCCGATGACGACCTCATCATCCGCGCCGCGCGCCTGCTGCAAGCAGAAACCGGCTGCACCTACGGCGCCGACATCGCCATCGAGAAACGCCTGCCGATGGGCGGTGGCATTGGCGGCGGCTCCTCTGATGCCGCCACCACGCTGCTTGCGCTCAATCGACTCTGGGGCCTCGACCTGCCACGCACGCAACTGATGGCGATCGGCCTGAAGCTCGGCGCCGATGTGCCGTTCTTCGTGTTCGGCCAGAACGCGTTCGCCGAGGGAATCGGCGAACAACTGACGCCCGTCACGCTGCCACCAGCGGCCTTCGTGGTGATCCACCCACGCGTGCATGTGCCCACCCCTGCAATTTTTTCCGATGAAGGGTTGACACGCGATACGCCACTCACCATAATTACGGACTTTCCTGACCAACAAATTGTTTTCGCTTACGGTCGCAACGATCTGCAAGCGGTGGCGGAAGGAAATACGGCGAAATCGCCCGAGCACTTGTCTGGCTGCGTCAGTTCAGCCCTCTGGCAAGAATGACCGGATCCGGCGCCTGCGTATTTGCTCCGTTCGACAACGTTGAGCATGCGCAAGCGGTAGCGGATCAGGTGCCTTCCGAATGGGAAGGTCGGTGTGCGGCAGGTCTGACGCGTCACCCGCTCGCAAGATTTGCTGTGTAAGGTTTGCAGTTATCGCTTCTGCAATGGAGGCGGTAACCGATAGGTTGTGTAGGGGCGTCGCCAAGCTGGTTAAGGCACCGGATTTTGATTCCGGCATGCGTAGGTTCGAATCCTTCCGCCCCTGCCATTTTCTTCCTCATGTTCCCAGCAATAGCCCGGTTGGTGCTTCAACTGACCGGCGCGTCTGAAGTCGAAAAACAGGTGCCCCGATGAGCAGCGAAGGCTTGATGGTTTTTACCGGCAACGCCAACCCGAAACTCGCCGAAGCTGTCGTCAAGCACCTAGGCATTCCGCTAGGCAAGGCCCTCGTCGGCCGATTCTCCGATGGTGAAGTCCAGGTCGAGATCCAGGAAAACGTGCGCGGCAAGCACGTGTTCATCCTGCAATCCACGTGCGCTCCCACCAACGACAACCTGATGGAATTGATGGTGATGGTCGATGCGCTCAAGCGTGCGTCTGCCCGCCGCATCACGGCCGCCATCCCCTACTTCGGCTATGCGCGCCAGGACCGTCGCCCGCGTTCCGCACGTGTGGCGATTACCGCCAAGGTCGTGGCCAACATGCTGGAAGTTGCCGGCGTCGAGCGCGTGCTGACGATGGATCTCCACGCCGACCAAATCCAAGGCTTCTTCGATATCCCGGTCGACAACATCTACGCGTCGCCGATCCTGCTCGAAGACCTGCGCAAGAAGAACTACGAAGACCTGCTGGTGGTGTCGCCTGACGTTGGCGGCGTGGTGCGCGCACGTGCGCTCGCCAAGCAGCTCGGCGTGGATCTGGCGATCATCGACAAGCGTCGCCCGAAGGCCAACGTGGCCGAAGTGATGAACATCATCGGTGAAGTCGACGGCCGCAACTGCGTGATCATGGACGACATGATCGACACCGGCGGCACGCTGTGCAAAGCGGCGCAGGTGCTCAAGGAGCGCGGTGCCAAACAAGTGTTCTCGTACTGCACGCACCCGGTGCTGTCGGGCGGCGCAGCTGCCCGCATTGCAGACTCGGCGCTCGACGAAGTGGTCGTGACCGACACCATCCCGCTGCGCGAAGACGCCATCAAGTGCGGCAAGATCCGCCAGCTCTCGACGGCTCCGCTGCTGGCCGAGACCTTCACCCGCATCGTGCGCGGCGACTCGATCATGTCGCTGTTTGCTGAATAATTCGGCACCTGAGCGGCTTACTGTTATAATTCAAGGCTTTACCGCAGAAAACGTCGATTAGACGGCACTTCTGCGGTCTCTGCGGGCGCAATATGGCGCCCTTCACCAGACGGCTTGGTCGCGAGTCGTCTTTTTCGTTTGGAGCAATCATGAAAGTTGTCGCTTTCGAGCGTAGCGTTCAGGGCACTGGTGCGAGCCGCCGCCTGCGCAACGCCGGCAAGACCCCGGGCATCATCTACGGCGGCGAAGCCACCCCGAAGTTGATCGAACTCGATCACAACGCGCTGTACCACGCGCTGAAGAAGGAAGCCTTCCACTCGTCGATTCTCGACATCGAAGTGGCTGGCAAGGTGGAAAAGGCGCTGCTGCGCGACTTCCAACTGCACCCGTTCAAGCAACTGGTTCTGCACGTCGACTTCCAACGCGTGTCGGCCAAGGAAAAGATCCACGTCAAGGTGCCGCTGCACTTCCTGAACCAGGAAACCGCACCGGGCGTGAAGCTGGGCCACGGCATCGTCAACCACATCCTGAACGACGTTGAAGTGTCGTGCCTGCCGGCCGACCTGCCGGAGTTCATCGAAGTGGATCTGGGTTCGCTGGAAATCGGCCAGACCCTGCACATCGCTGACCTGAAGCTGCCGAAGGGCGTGACCATCCTCACCCACGGTGGCGATGAGAACCCGGCGGTTGCCAACATCAGCGTGCCGGCTGGCGAAAAGTCCGCTGCCGCTGAAGAAGGCGCTGCTGCTGCAGGCGAAGACAAGCCGGCAGCCTAAGTTGCCGCACCTCGCACCTCGGTGCGAGCGAAAAAAGCCCGCCGAGCCTGTCTCGCCGGGCTTTTTCTGCCTGAGCGGGGCGAGCCGCACCGCCTCCGGGCTGCGGAATGCAGCTATGCTTGTACGATCAAGGGGCGCGTCCTGCACCTCCATCTGACACGAATCGCATGATCAAACTCATCGTCGGCCTCGGCAATCCGGGCGCCGAATATGCGGCGACCCGACACAACGCCGGCTTCTGGCTAGTCGACCAGCTCGCTCGCATGGGCAACGTGACGCTGCGCAACGAGGCACGGTTTCACGGCTATGCAGCGCGTGCCAACCTTTGGGGCAACGAGGTGTGGTTGCTCCAGCCGCAAACTTTCATGAACCGGTCCGGCCTGGCCACCGTGGCACTCGCTCGCTTCTACAAGGTGATGCCCGATGAAATCCTGGTCGTGCATGACGAACTCGATTTGCCGCCCGGCGCCGTCAAGCTCAAGCTCGGCGGTGGTTCCGGCGGCCACAATGGCCTGAAGGACATTGCCGCACATCTGACCACGCAACAGTTCTGGCGGCTGCGCCTTGGCATCGGGCATCCGCGCAATCTGTTGCCGCCGGGCGCCGCGACGTCGGGCCAGCATGACGTCGCCAACTTCGTGCTCAAGGCGCCTCGCAAGGAAGAACAGGACCTCATCGACCGCGCCATCGATCACAGCCTTGATGCGCTGCCGGAGCTGATCGCCGGCAATGCCGAGAAAGCCATGATGCGGCTGCACACCGCGCGCTGATCAACGTCACCGAGGACACGGCCATGACACCGTTCGCCATACTCACCTCGCGCGCCGCCGTGCTGGCGGGTCTGGCGCTTGGCTTGGCAGCGACCAGCCTGCCGGCGCATGCGCAGGTATACCGCTGTAGCGAGAACGGCCAGACGACCTATTCCGACCACCCTTGCGGTACGCGCGCGAGGCCGGTGCCGATGATCGATAACACACCCAGCGCCGCCGACCAGAAGGCAGCCCGCGAACGGGCCAGCGCCGAGGCCGCCGAAGTCCAGCAGATGGAAACCGCGCGCCGCAAAGCGCAAGCTGCGGAAGATGCCCGCCAAGCCCAGGTTGCCGCGCAGGCTGCTGAAGCGGCGCGCCGCGAGCAACGGCAGAAAGTGGTGGTTGCGCAGGAAGGCGTTCGCTACTGCCATCGCGTCTATGTAGGGCCCGTGCCGTACCCGGCGCCATACCCGCAGCCCTATCCCACGCCGATGCCGGTAATCCGCCAGCCTCCCGCGCCTGCTTCAGGTGCGCTGCGCCAACCTGGCAATGGCCCGAAGCCGTTCGCACAAGCGCCGGTGGCGCCGACACCGATCATGCCGCGCCCGCCGCATCCGCATTACCCGCACTACCGCATCGTCTGCGAGCCGGGCTATGCGTACGAGGGGCCGGAAGAGCTACTGCCCATCCAGTAAAACAAACAGGCGACAAAACGGTTACCACCAATGAAAAGAGACGGCCGGAGCCGTCTCTTATCTTGTGTGCTCACGCTGCGTGGTGGCGCCGCGGTGAGCTGGGTGTACTTCTGCATCAACTGCTCGTGCGTTTCCTCATGGGCCGGGTCCTTGGGGATGCAATCCACCGGACAGACCTGCTGGCACTGAGGCTCGTCAAAGTGGCCGACGCATTCGGTACATTTGCCCGGGTCGATCACGTAGATCTCCGGGCCCATCGAAATCGCGCCGTTGGGGCACTCAGGCTCGCATACGTCGCAATTGATGCACTCATCGGTGATTATGAGCGCCATGATGCCTTCCTTGAAATGGCCGGCGAGCCAGCGCTCGCCAAAGCGTCATTTTATTCCGATTTGCCCGACCCTTCCGACTTGCCGGTCTTTTCCTTGAGCCATTTTTCGACCGACGGGAACACGAACTTGCTGACATCACCGCCCAGCACGGCGATTTCGCGCACGAACGTGCCGGAGATGAACTGGTATTGATCCGACGGCGTCAGGAACATGGTTTCCACGTCCGGCAGCAGATAGCGGTTCATGCCGGCCATCTGGAATTCGTACTCGAAATCCGACACCGCACGCAGACCCCGCACGATGACGCGCGCGCCGTTCTTGCGCACGAAATCCTTCAAGAGACCGGAAACCCTTCGACCCGCACGTTGGGGTAATGGCCGAGCACTTCACGGGCGATCTCGATGCGCTCTTCCAGCGCGAAGAAGGGCCGTTTGTTCGGGCTCTGCGCCACCCCGACGATCAGCTCATCGAAGATGTTGGATGCGCGTCGCACGAGGTCTTCGTGGCCGCGCGTGAACGGATCGAAAGTGCCGGGATAAACCGCGATCACCATGGTTCCTCCACCAAGGGGAAAAGAGCATCCGCAAGCGTCGGCGTGGGACATGGCCGCGCCGGTACTGCATTCGGACACCGTTGCGTTATCGAGCGCGGCAGATCCCGAGCCTGCCGCCTGTGCCACCGGCATCCACCGGACGTACCCGAGTTGCGGGTGCCGCCCGATGCTCATGCACCGGTTGCGAGCGGCGTAGTTTAACCGTTTTTGCGGAGCAGCAAATGTGCATGCACCGCACCGGCGCGCAGGTGTTTGTGAAGCACCAAATCGGCGGGCAGCGCGATGCCGGTGGCCGGCTGGGCATCATGTGAATCAGCACTCACATCCATAAGCGGCTGCGCTGCTTCAACGTAAATCACGCGGGCTTGACCACCCGCGTCGCTGCTTCCAGCGCGCGCAGCGTCCAGTCCTGCGCAAACGGGGGGTCGATGAACACAGCATCGAGCGCAGCATCGGGCTGCCGAGCGAGCCAGGCGAAAGCGTCGCCGGAGACGATGTCGACCATGCGTGCGCCCAGCTTGTCGCGGATGGCGTGCAACGCGCGCACGGCCGGGGCGTGGTTTTCGATGAGCGTCACGTGGGCGGCGCCGCGCGAAGCCGCCTCGAAGCCGAGCGCGCCGGTGCCGGCAAAGATGTCCGCGCAGCGCCAGCCGGTCAGGTCTTGACCGAGCCAGTTGAAGACGGTTTCGCGGACGCGGTCGCTGGTCGGGCGAAGGCCGTCTGCGTCGATCACCGGGAGCGGCGTGCGCTTGTATTGCCCGCCGATGATGCGCACCTGCTGCGGGGCGCGCGCGTGCGACGTGGCGGTCTTGGCCTTGGGGCCTTTGGAGCTGGAGGTACGAGGTGCCATGGGCGCGATTTTAGGGGCTGTTGCCTCATAAAACGAGCGCAACAAAAACCGGCGGGAAATGCCGCCGGTTTTTTCGGATGAAGACGCGGTACGTCAGTTCGCAGCGGCTTTTTCCGGACCGCCCACAACGATCGTCGCCATGGCCTGCGGCTGCAGCACGCGCTGGAACGCCGTGCGCACCTGTTCACGCGTGACAGCCGCGATGCGCTGCGTCCACGTATCCAGGTAGTCGAGCGGCAGGTTGTACCAGCCGATGTTGGCCACGTTATCCAGCAGCTTGCGGTTACTGTCCAGACGCAGGGGAAGCCGTTGACGAGGTTGTCCTTGGCCGCCTTCAGCTCCGCGTCGGTCGGGCCATCGGCGACGAACTTGGCAACCGTGTCACGCACCACGCCCAGCGCTTCCTCGGTCTGGTCCTTGCGCGTCTGCAGCGCCAGTTCGAACGGACCGGGCTGTGCAGCGGGCGCGAAGTAGCTGCCGATGCTGTACGTCAGGCCGCGCTTCTCGCGCACTTCATTGGTCAGACGCGCGCTGAAGCCGCCCCCGCCCAGCACGTAATTGCCGACCAGTAGCGGGAAGTAATCCTTGTCGCCACGCGCGATGCCCGGTTGCCCGAGGATGATGGTCGCCTGCTGCGCCGGATGCGGAATGCGGATCGTCTCCGCCTTCGGCAGCGGCATCTTGACGTCAGGCAGCGCCGGGGGCGTGGCGCCGTCAGCGGGCAAGCCGCGCGTGATCTGCTCGGCGATGGCCTCGGCTTCCTGGCGGCTGATCGCTCCGATCAGCGTCACGACCGCGCGCTTGGCGGTGTAGTTGGCCTGGTAGTAGCGCACGATGTCGTCGCGCGTGATGCTCTCTACCGTTTCCGGCGAAGCGGTCTGCCCGTACGGATGCGTGCCGTAGATGGCCTTGCCGAATGCGCGCTCGGCCAGCACCGACGGTTTGGTCAGCGATTCGCGAATCGCAGCCACCAGGCGCTGCTTGTCGCGCGCGAGCACGGCGTCGGGGAAGGTCGGCGCCGAGACGATCTGCGTCATCAGCGCGATGGCCGGGCCGCGCTCAACGGCGTCGGACAGCGTGCGCAGGCGCAGGCTCGTGCGGTCGCCACCGGCGCCGCCGCCAAAGCTCGCGCCCACATCGGCAAACGCGTCTGCAATCGCCGCTTCATCGCGCGCTGGCGCATTGCCCTGCGCCGCGACACCCTTATCGAGCATGCCTGCTGTGAGCGAGGCGAGGCCCACCTTGGCAGCCGGCTCATAACGCGAACCCGCATCCACGTCGAGATTGATGTCCAGCATCGGAATCGACGGGCTCGGCACGAAGAACACGCGTGCGCCGGTCGGGGCCGTCCAGTGTTCGATGGGCAGCGCGGCCAGGGCGCTCTGCGCCGCCGCTGCAACAATGGCGACCAGCGCCGTCTTCAGGTCAGAGACATGGCGCGCATCAACGCAGCCCTTCATCGCGCATGCCGGGAACAGGCTTGCGCGCCGGTTTGTTGGGATCGATCGGTTGCGGCAGCAGCGTGGCGACGACGAGGTTGTCTTCGCTGAAGTAGGTCTGCGCCACGTGCTGGATCTGCGCCGACGTCACGGCCTTGATCTTCTCGAGCTGGCGATCGATGGAGCGCCACGACAGGCCGCTCATCTCGTTCATGCCGATCTCCATGCCCTGGCCGAAGACCGAGTCGCGCTTGTAGATCTGCGCGGCCACAACCTGCGCCTTCACGCGCTTCAGTTCGGCATCGGTCACGCCTTCCTTGGCGATGCGCTCGATCTGCGCGCGCAGCGCCTGTTCGATCTCGGCGGTGGTGTGGCCGTCGGCGGGCGTGCCGTCCATCAGGAAGATCGACGGGCCGCGGTTCAGGCCGTCGTAGCCGGCATTAACGTCGTCGGCGATGCGCTTTTCGCCCTTGACGAGTTGGCTGGACAGGCGCGCGTTGTCATAGCCATCGAGCACGGCGGACAAGACCTCCAGCGCATACGGATCGACGTCTTTCTCCACATCGCTCAGGCGCGGCACCTTGTAGGCCAGCACAACGTATGGGTTCTCAGCCGGGGCCTTCACCCAGATGCGCTTCACGCCGATCTGCTTGGGCTCTTCCTGCGCATAGCGGCGTGGCAGCGCATGCGGCTTGAGCTTGCCGTACGCTGCGCGAGGCGAAAGACTTCATCGGGTTTCACATCGCCCGCGACGATCACGGTGACGTTGTTGGGCGTGTACCAGGCGTGGTACCAGTTCTGCGCGTCCTGCACCGTCATCGTGTCGAGGTCGCCCGGCCAGCCGATGGTCGGGTTGCGGTACGGCGCGGCGTTGAACAGCGTGGCCAGCATCTGCTCATACACGGTGGAACGGGCGGAGTCGTCGATGCGCATGCGACGCTCTTCCTTCACCACGTTCATCTCCGGCTTGAACTCCTTGTCGGTGAGCTGGAGATTGGCCATGCGATCGGCTTCGAGCCCCATCACATCGGCCAGGTGCGATTTCTCGATCTGCTGGAAGTACATCGTGAAGTCGCGCGTGGTCATGGCGTTTTCACGGCCGCCGAGGGCCGCCACGCGGCGGGAGAACTCGCCGGGGCCGACTGCCTTGGTGCCCTTGAACATCATGTGTTCGAGCATGTGGGCGACACCCGTGGTGCCGTTGTGCTCGTCGATGCTGCCGGCGCGATACCACACCATGTGCGCGACGGTGGGAGCGCGGTGGTCTTCCTTGACGATCAACCGCAGGCCATTGGGCAGCTTGTATTCGTGCGTGTCGGACTGGCTGGCGCCCACCTTGCCACCGGTGGTGGTGGCGGTCGGATGCCCCGGTGCAGCGGCCAGCTCCTGCGCGCCAACATGGCCGGCCAGCAGGGCCGCCGCCAGGGCCGTCGCGGCCAATTGCCAGACTCGCGACCGAGCCCGGTTTGAAACGATTCGCATGGAAGAGCGCATAAGGGCTGTCTGATAAAATTCGACGCTTGATTCTAACGGCGAAATAGACTGCCTTTTACGATGTTTAGTTTCTGGAAGAAGCGCAAGGCAGAGCCCCAACCGGCCGCCGAACCCACGCCCTCAGCGGCGCCCGAAGCCGCGCAGGCGCCTGCCCCGGCTGCCATCCCTGGCGCCGCCCCCGCCCCCATACCCGCACCTGTTGCAGCCCCCAGCCAGTCGCTGCACCGGCTTCCGCGCCCGCACCTGTCGCGGCGCCGGCCCACGTTGCCGTGCCGGACGCACCTGCTGCGCAACCTGCGCTCGACGTGCAAGCCGACGACGTCGAAACCGTCCCCACGCCCGCCGTGATCGAACAGGCCCGCAAGGGCTGGATGTCACGCCTGCGCTCCGGACTGTCGAAGACGAGCAAGGGCCTGACCACGCTGTTCGTCGGCGTGAAGGTGGACGAAGCGCTGTTCGAAGAGTTGGAGACCGCGCTGCTCATGGCCGATGCCGGTGTCGACGCCACCGAATACCTGCTCGGCGAACTGCGCCGCCGCGTCAAGGCACAGCGCATCGAAACGGCCGAAGGCGTGAAGACCGCCCTGCGCGATCTGCTGGTCGAACTGCTGCACCCGCTGGAAAAAACCATGGTGCTCGGCCGCGAGCAACCGATGGTGATCATGATCGCGGGCGTGAACGGTGCCGGTAAAACGACCAGCATCGGCAAGCTGTGCAAGCACTTCCAGACCTACGGTCAATCGGTGCTGCTGGCAGCGGGCGACACATTCCGCGCCGCCGCGCGCGAGCAACTCGTGATCTGGGGTCAGCGCAACAACGTCACGGTCGTGGCGCAGGAATCGGGCGACCCGGCCGCCGTGATCTTCGATGCAGTGAACGCCGCGCGTGCACGTGGCATCGATATCGTCATGGGCGACACCGCCGGCCGCTTGCCGACGCAACTGCACCTGATGGAAGAACTCAAG
>NZ_JAPNUG010000023.1:0-44842 GCF_036631435.1 Ralstonia sp. 1B3
CCGTCAGCACGTAGTAGCTCGGTGCCAGCGTATCCCCCGTCGTGTGAATGAGCCATGTGACGATGAACGGCGCGAACACGCCAAACAGCGTGACGCCGAGGCTGTAGCCGAGCGACAGCCCGGTCGAGCGCACGCGCGTGGGGAATATCTCCGACATCAGCGCCGGCATCGGGCCCGAATGCGCGGCCTTGAAGATGCCCGACACGGCTTGCAGCGCCAGCAGCGCACCGATGGTCGGGTACGCGCGCAACAGCGCAAACATCGGATAGATCAGCAGGATCATCAGCACCGACGTGGTGAGCATGATGCGGATGCGGCCGATGCGATCGGACAGCGCGCCCATCACGGGCGATAGCAGAAACTGCAGCCCGCCATTGAGCACCACCACCGCGAACGACTGGGCGGCCGGCAGATGCAGCTGCTTGACGGCATACGTCGGCATGTAGAGCTGCAGCACGTACACCGACACGGTGGACTGCGCCACCACGCCCACCGCCAGCAGCAGGTTCGTCCACTGCGCTTTGAACGACGCTTGCGGATCGACCGTCGTCTTCTTCTGCTCGGCGACGAACTCGGGCGTCTCGTCCAGATGGCGGCGGATGTAGAAACCCACCGGGCCGACCAGCAAGCCGAAGACGAACGGCAACCGCCAGCCCCAGCCTTCCAGATCGGCCGGCGTGAGCGATGCCGTGAGCAGCGCCCCCAGCCCGGCCGCCAGAATGGTCGCAATGCCCTGGCTGTAATTGCCAGCTGGCGTAGTAGCCGCGCCCGCGCGTGCTGTGCTCGACCATGAAGGCGGTCGCGCTGCCGAATTCACCGCCCACCGCAAAACCCTGCACCAGCCGTGCGAGCAGGATGGTGACGGGTGCGACGATACCGATCTGCTGATAGCTCGGCATCACGGCAATCGCCAGCGTGCCGACGATCATCAGCAGGATCGACAACGTGAGTGCCGCCTTGCGCCCCTTTCTGTCGGCATACATGCCCAGCACGATCGCGCCGACCGGCCGCGTGATGAACGACACGCCAAAGCTGCCCACCGCAAACAGCAGCGACACCCATTCGTCATCGGCCGGAAAGAACAGCTTGCCGATGACCGACGCGAAGAAGCCGTAGACGAGAAAGTCGTACCACTCCAGCGCATTGCCGATCGACGACGAAATGACGATGCGGCGTGCGTGCGCTGCACTCGTTGTTGCGGGCCGAGGCGCAGCAGTGCCTGCCGCAGAGGGGCGGTCATGATGAGGGTTCCTTTGGTGCCGGCCGGGATCGTTTTTATGGGAACTGCAGCGCGTTGCCTGCCCGGTCCGACGGGTCAGCGCGCTGGTGCGGCGGAGCTTTCTTAAAAGCCCACCGCGTGGCCGTCGCGGCGGCTGTCGCTGGCGGCCACGTAGCCGTGGTCGGCGTCGTCCGACAGGCGCCAGATGAACTGGCCGGAGCCGAAATCCATGTACGGATCGGCCACCGATTCGAGCTTGTGGCCGCGTGCTTCCAGTGCAGCGACGGTCTTGGCGTTCATCGTGCCTTCCACGTCCAGCGTGAAATCGCGGTTGACCTTCCAGCGCGGTGCGTCGCACGCGGCCTGGGGCTGCTGCTTGTAATCGAGCATGCGCACGAGCGTCTGCAGGTGGCCTTGCGGCTGCATGTCGCCGCCCATCACGCCGAAGCTCATCTGCGGCTGGCCGTCCTTGGTCAGGAACGCCGGAATGATGGTGTGGAATGGTCGCTTGCCGCCTTCCACCACGTTGGCTGAACGCGCGTCCATCGAAAAACCGAAGCCGCGGTTCTGCAGGCTGATGCCGGTGCCGGGCACCACCACGCCCGAACCGAAGCCCATGTAGTTGGACTGGATAAACGAGACCATCATGCCGTTCTCGTCCGCCGCCGTCAGGTACACCGTGCCGCCGGCGCGCGGCATGCCGAAGGTCGGCATCTGCGCGCCCATGTCGATGAGCTTGGCGCGTGCATCGAGGTACGCGTCGTCGAGCATCTGCTCTGGCGTGACTTCCATCGAGCGCGGGTCGGCCACGTATTTGTAGAGATCGGCAACGCCAGCTTCATCGCTTCAATCTGCAGATGCTGCGAATCGGCGGAGTCGACCGGCAGGCCGCCAAGATCGAAGCGGTCCAGAATGCCCAGGGCGATGAGCGCGGCGATGCCCTGGCCGTTCGGCGGAATCTCGTGGAGGTCGTAGCCGCGGTAGCGCTTGGTGATCGGCTTGACCCATTCGGGACGGTAGTCGCGCAGGTCTTGTGCGGTCATGCCGCCGCCGCATTCGCGCGAATAGGCGGCGATGCGTTCAGCGAGTTCCCCTTCGTAGAAATCTCGGCCATTGGTCTGGCCGAGGCGGCGAGCGTGGCGGCTGCGTCGGGCAGCTTGAATTTTTCGCCCACTTCCGGCGCGCGGCCGTGCGGCATGAAGGCCTGCGCGTAGCCGGGCTGTTGTGCAGCTCGGGAATGGCCGCCGCCCATTTGTGCGCGACGATGGGCGCGATGGTGGCCGCGCTCGGCAATCTCGGCGGCAGGTTCCAGCACGTCGGCAAACGGCAGCTTGCCGAAGCGCTCGTGCAACGCAGCCCATGCGGAGATGGCGCCGGGCACGGTTACCGCGTCCCAGCCGCGCGTGGGGCGCTTGGGGTTGCCGTTGGCGTCTTCGCCGTATTTCTTGCGGAAGTAATCGAGGTTCCAAGCCTGCGGGCGGTGCCGGAGGCGTTCAGGCCGTGCAGTTCCTTGCCGTCCCAGAGGATTGCGAATGCATCGCTACCCAGGCCGCACGAGACGGGTTCCACCACGGTCAGCATGGCTGCCGCCGCGATGGCCGCATCCACGGCAGTGCCGCCTGCGAGCAGCATGCGCAGGCCCGCCTGCGCGGCGAGCGGGTGCGAGGTACACAACGTTGCGCGCAAACAGCGGAATGCGGACGGTCGGATAGGGGTTCTGCCAATCGAAGCGGTGGGACATGGGGCTCAGGCGGTGATAAACGGGAAGGGTTGACGAACGATTATTTGCGGTGCGCTGGATTTAATAAAGTTAAAATTCATTGGATATTGCTTAAGAAAAACTTGAAAGTTAGCTGCGCCTTGCCGTGAGTACCGTCCGCTTTCTCCGCACCTTTGTCGCCGTGGCCCGTCATGGCTCGTTTGCCGCCGCGGCGGAGCGCGTGGCGCTGACGCAGGCCGCGGTGAGCCTGCAGATGCGCGCGCTGGAAAACGAACTGCGCCGTGACCTGTTCGACCGGTCCGGCCGCACCGTCACGCTGAATGCGCACGGCCGCGCGCTGTTGCCGCAAGCCGAGCACCTGCTGGGCCTGTACGACGCCATGCGCATCGGCGATGAACCGCAGACGGAGCTGTCCGGCGCGGTGGCGATCGGCGCGGTGGTGTCGGTGATGGGGTCGCTCGCGCATGCGGTGGCGGGGCTCAAGCAGGTGCACAAGGGGCTGGACGTCAAACTCATCACCGGCAAATCGGGCGAACTGGCGGAGCAGGTGGAGGCGGGCGAGCTGGATGGGGCGCTGGTGGTCGAGCACTTGGAGCGTCTGCCTGCCAACCTCGCGTGGCATCCGCTCTATACCGAAACGCTGGTCGTGGTGGCGGGCCGCCACACGCGCGGTCGTGCGGAAGAGGTACTGCGCACCCATCCGTTCCTGCGCTTCGACCGCGCGGTGCGCACCGGCGCGCTCATCGACCGGGCCCTGCGCAAGACGCACATGGCGGTCAACGAGTTCATCGAAGTCAATTCAATCGAGGCGATTGTCGAGCTGGTGCGCCAGCAGGTCGGGGTCACGCTGGTGCCGCGCCTGCGCCGTGCAAGCTGGGAGAGCGATCCCGCCCTGCGGGTGCTGCCCATGCCGCCGCACACGCCGGTCCGCACGGTCGGCATGATCGAGCGAAAAGAGCATGTGCGGCACGGTGTGATCCAGGCGGTACTCGATGCGCTCGAAACCACACTTGGCAATTCCAGCGCCTAGACTGATTGCACCAAGGCTGGCTCTGGAGGCCGCGATGGACGCATTCATTCAACGCTGGCGGGACGAATTGATCCTGCTTGCCCGGATTCTGCTGATGGTGCTGTTTGTGATGTCGGGCTGGGGCAAGCTGACGGGCTTTCAGGGCACGGTCGGCTACATGGCCAGTACGGGCGCACCCTGCCGATGGTGGCCGCGGCGGTGGCCGTTGTCATGGAGTTTGTGTGGGCATCGCCTTGCTGATCGGCCTGTGGACGCGGCCGCTGGCGCTGCTGATGGCGCTGTTCGTGCTCGGCACGTCGTTCATCGCCCATTCCTACTGGGATATGGAAGGCGCCATGGAGGCCGCCAACAAGATCCAGTTCTACAAGAACCTGAGCATCATGGGCGGGCTGTTTCTGTTGGCTGCGGTGGGACCCAAATACGCGGTGCAGAAGTCGTAGTGCGCACGTTTAACGCAACGACCGCTGCACCACTACCAAGACGGCAAACACGCCGCATGCCACCGCAAACCAGCTGAAGAGCTGCGTGCCGGCCAGCAGCGTTGCCTGGCGATCAATTTCAGCAGACAGGCTCGCCAGCCGTTCCGGCGTGAGCGGGCTGGCGGCCTGCAGGTCTGCTGTGAACCGCGTGACATGCGCCACGATGAGCGAGCGCGATTCCGCCTGCTGCGTCTGCAACGACACAGCCGCCAAGCCTGTACCAACCGCCGTCGCAAACTGGCGCGCGATGTTCTTCATCTGGTAGCCGTGCGCAAAATCTTCCCGGTCCAGATCGAGGTAGGTCATCATCGCCACCTGGATCATGACCGCGCCCGGCGTGATGCCTTCCAGCGTCGACACGGGGAAGAACGCGTAGTCTGGCGCACCCGGCATCAGGCTCGTCGCCAGCAACAGCGCCGCTGCCGCATACACGGCAAAACCGATGGCGATAAAGCGACGCTTGCGGAAGAAGAACGGCAGCCAGACCGTCATGACCACGGCCACCACGGTCGAGACCGCCCCGCTGATCATCAGGAACAGCGTGGTCGTGCGGAACGTAAAGCCCAGGCCGCCTTGCGACACCGCCGGAAACAGGTACGACCAATACCCGCTCATCAGGTAATAGACGCCGTAAAAGCCGATGCCCCATAGGTAGCGGCGGCCGTTCAGGCGGGAGAGATCGAGCCACGGGTCGGGGTGCGTGCGCAGGCGGTGGATGGCCAGCAGCAGCGAAGCCGTACCGCCCAGCAGCAACAGCGGAATCACAGGCGAGGCCGTCAGCCGGCTGTAGCGCAGCTCCGACAGGCCCATCAGGAACGACAGCGCGCCGATGGCCATGGCGCCCACGCCCACCCAGTCCCACTGACTCTCTTCGGGCGGCGCTTCATCGGGGCGGCGCGCGGCGCGTGTGCGCGGCTGATGACGTTCCGGCGGCAGGAAGAACATCGCCACCCACGCGACGCCGGCCAGCGCCAGTTCGATCCAGAAAATCACGCGCCATTCGCTGTACTCCAGCACCTCGGCGCAGATCCACGGCGCAATGGTGGTCAGTCCGAACAGGCCGACGCTGAACATCAGCATCGGCGGAATGCGCTCGTCGGGCTCCGTTGTGAGCTGCACCAGGATCCGCGACGCCGAGAACAGCCCGCCCGCGCCCAGGCCCTGGATGGTCCGCCCGATGACGAGTTCGCCGATATTGTTGGATTGCGCACACACCAGGCAGCCGATGGCGAACAGCACGATGCCCACCAGCGAATACATCCGGTAGCCCACGTGCGCCGCAATGCGGCCAATGGCGAGGTTGGCGACCACCGCCGCCACGGCATACGCTGTCACGGCGTACAGATACGCCTCGGGGCTCGCATGCACACCGCCCTGGATGTGCTGGCCCGCCACGGCGAACATCTGCGACGAGACGAAATCGAGGCCTGTGGAGAGACCCAGCGCCAGCCCAAAAGCGTGGACCCGCGCCGAAGAAAAGTGTGGAAACGCCCGCAGCGACGCGGGTTTGAGGATTTGCAGCGACATGTGCCCGAGCATAAACTTGCCCGCCAGCCGGATAAACGGCCAACTCTAGGAACACTGTCCAGTCATGCGAACAATGGAGTGGAACGACTGGGAAACCTTCTGCCGCGTGGTGGAAGCCGGCAGCTTCACCGCCGCCGCCGAGGCGCTGGGCATTCCCAAATCGACCGCCAGCGCCGCCGTATCACGGCTGGAAGCTGCACTCGGCGTGCGGCTCATGACGCGCACCACGCGCCAGTTGCGTCTGACCGAAGCGGGCTCGCAGTTCTACGACGACATCGCGCCCCTGTTCGAGCGCCTGCGCGCAGTGCATGCAGACACGACCGCAGCCAGCGAGACCGTGGCCGGCACGTTGCGCATCGCCGCGCCGTACGAAGTCGGTGCACAGCACCTGACCGAACCGGTGTGCCGCACGCTTGAGAAATATCCGCATCTCCAGATCCAGGTGCACATCTCGTGGGAGCAGCCCGACCTGCTCGCCAGCGGCTACGACATCGTCTTCGTGATGGTCGATCAGATGCTGCCGGATTCATCGCTCGTGGCGCGCCGCGTGGTGCTGATCCCGCGCGGTCTGTATGCGTCGCCGACCTTGCTGGCGGAACGCCCCCGCTCAAGACGCCAGCAGACCTCGCCGGCTGGCCCTGCCTTTCGGGCCCCGACGACGCGAGTTGGGCCTTCCGCCCCGTCGGCGAGCCCACGGCCGAGCCGATCGAAGTCCCGATCCAGCCGCGCCTGCAGACGCTGAACGCCGAAATGCGCGCCCGCGCCGCCGTGCGTGGCCTGGGCGTGGCACGCATGGCGCGCTCCGTGGGCGATACGGAAGTCGCTGCCGGCCGGCTCATACGCGTGCTGCCCGACTTCGAACTGACCGCGCTGCGCGTCTACGCGCTGATGCCGGCTCGCAAGCTGGTGCCGCGCAAGGTGCGCGTGTTTCTGGATGCGCTGGAAGCAGAGGGCGCTTCCGCCACACCGGCCGCCGCCTAGCCGAAGACCGGCGCCGGATGTCACAATCGGCGCTTCCTATTCGGATTGTGAGGACCGGCGGCCATGCGTCTGCGCCAGATTGAAGTCTTCCGCGCCGTGATGCTGGTCGGGACGGTCAGCGAGGCAGCGCGCATGCTGAACGTGTCGCAGCCCGTGGTGACGCGTGTGCTGCAGCACACCGAACTGCAACTCGGCTTCCGCCTGTTCGACCGCACCAAGGCCGCCTGCAGCCCACCGCCGAGGCGTTCGAGCTGTTCAGCGAAGTCGAGCGGCTGTACCAGGAGGTCGAGCGCGTGCGGCGCGTGTCGGCCAATCTGCGTCACAAGGGCGCCGGGCGCTTGCGCGTGGCGGCAACGCCCAGCTTGGCCCCGAGCATCCTGGCGCCTGCCGTGCGGCGTTTCTCGCAGCGCCATCCCGATACGCTGGTGCGCGTGTTCACGCATCACACGGCCGAGATCGTGCAGGGGTTGCTCTCGCAGGATATCGACGTCGGCTTCGCCTTTGCGCCGCCCGTGCATCCGGCTATCAGCACCACGCCGGTCGCGCAGGGCCGCACCTGGCCGCGCCGCGCGCCTGGGTGGGCGGCAAGACCGACGGCCGCGCGCTGCACAAGCTCGTTGCCGAAAAGCCCTTCATCGGATTGGAAGACCAGATTTCACTCGGCTCGCTGGTTGGGCAGACGCTGGCGCGCGGCGGGCTGGCGCCGCAGTCGACGCTGGAAGTGCAGACGTATTCGCTGGCGCGTTCGCTGGTGGAGGAATCGCTCGGCGTGACGATGCTTGATCAGTTCACGGCTGCCACCGGCAGCATGGAGCGCATCGCGCTGTTCGCGCTGGAGCCGGCGCAGACATTCGATGTGCGCGCCATGCGTGCCGAGCATCATGCGCCGTCGTCGTTGGCCGATAGCTTGGTGCAGTGCTTTGCGGAGGCCGCCCGTGCGCTGTCGGACGAACTCCCGCAGCGCGTCGAGCCGACCGCGTTTGTGCTCAAGCCCACCGAACCTGACAGCGACGCGGCGGACTAACCGACTTGCGCTGACCATTTTCAGGAGACGGATCCATGCGTCGTTTTGCAACTGCAGTGATGTTCGGCCTGGCGATGGGCGCCGGCGCCTTCAGCGGCGTCGCAACCGCCCAGCAATCGCCGGTGCCCGGCATGTCGTCCGACGATCTGAACACCGCGCTCGACTTTGCCAAGGCGGGGCTCAACAAGGCAATCGACCAGGCGCGCGCGTATTCGGCGTTGCCGATCAAGGACCCGCACGACGTGCGTTACACGTGCGAAGGCGGCAAGACGCTGCTCGTGAAATACATGACGGTGGGCGACACACCGCTGGCCGTCATGACACTCAACGGCAAGACGTTGGTGTTTGCCAACGTGATGGCCGCTTCGGGGGCGCGCTATGCGTCGGGCCAGTATGTTTGGTGGACGAAGGGCGCCACCGGCTTCCTTGCCGACGAGACCCAGCCCGGCAGCCGCAATCAGCTCTACCGCGATTGCAGCGAAGCCACCAGCGGCCGGCCTTAGATTTCCTGCAGATCGTGCCCGACGATGGTCTCGCCCTTGAAGTGCGGGCGCACGGCATCGAGCCAGACTGAATCTTCAAGGAACGGATAGCCGCCGGGCACGAAGTGCGACAGCACCAGCGTCTTCACCTTGGCCTCGGTAGCGATGCGGCCGACCTCTTCGGTGGACGTGTGGCTCGCCAGCAGATGCTCGCGCAGCGTCTTGGCGTTGGGCTCGGTGGACAGCAGCTTGTCGAGCGACGGCAGGTGCATCACCTCATGGACGAGCACGTCGGCGCCGTATGCCAGGCGCACGAGGTTTTCGCTCGGTGCCGTATCGCCGGAAATGACGATCGAGCGGTCTGCTGAATCGAAGCGAAACGCAAATGCCGGCGACACCGGCGGATGCTTGACCAGCGCGCTCGTCACCTTCACGTTGGCATCCTGCATGACAAGGCCGCCTTCGGTCAGCTCGTGCGGATGCAGCATCGGCGCCAGCGGCGGGCGGCCTTCGTCGGCAATGCGGGTGCGGATGTCGTAGTCGTACAGCTCGAGGAACTTGGTCGTCATCGCGGCCAGCGGGGCGGCCCCAGGCGTCGACGGGGCCGGTCAGGTCGGTGGCCCACGCGAGCAGCATCAGCGTGCCGTAATCGGCGTTGTGGTCGGAGTGCTGATGCGTGAGGAAGACGTGGCGGATGTCCTTGAGCTTCAGGCCCGCCGTCACGTACTGGCGTGCGACACCGTTGCCGCAGTCGACCACGTACGACACGCCGTTGATGACGATCACCTGTGCCGGCGCCGAGCGGTTCTTCTTGGGCGTCGGCCCGCCTGCCGTGCCGAGCAGGATCAACCGCGTGCCCTTCTTGGGCGCATCGGCGGCCAAGGTGCCCAGCGGCAAACCTGCCGACGCCGCGCCCGCACCCACGGCCAGCGCGCCGGCCTGCCGCATCCAGCGGCGACGGTTGTTGTCGAAAGCGTGCATGCGGCGGTCTCCTCTCTGTTGTATATGCGTGCGCTTCAGCGCGGCAGCCCGCCTACCTTCATGCCGGGCTTGATGCCCTTGCGTGCAAACCAGCCCTTGTTCATTTCCAGCGCATAGCTGCCGGCCTTGGTGGGGCAGTGGTTGTCTTCGGTCTGCGGCTTCATCTCGGCAATGTCTGAGATGGTGCCGTCGTCGGTGATGAACGCGATGGACAGCGGCAGGTCGGTGTTCTTCATCCAGAAGCAGTGGCCCGCGGATTCATCGAACACGAACAGCATGCCCGCGGTATCGGGCATGGTCTTGCGGAACATCAGGCCGGTCTCACGCGTTTGCGGGGTGGCCGCCACCTCGGCCTTGACCTTGTACATGCCGATGGTCAGGTCGACCACGAGCAGGCCGGTATTCGGGGCAGTCGGAGTCTGGGCAAGCGCTCCGGTGGCGGCAACGGCCAGCGACAGAGCGGCAAAGAGGCGGGACAGGGTGGTCATGGCGCGAACGGGTCGGAAAAGAAACGCTCCATGATCGGCACTCGGCCAGCCGCCGTCAATCAGACAGCCGCTAGCCAGGGCGACGAAGTTGTTACCGCGTATTGGTGGCTTGCCGGCCGATAGCGATTGTCTGTGCGGCCGCCTTGGGCGCATGCGCAGAGCGCGCCTTGTCCGCCGCCGGATCGGGCATCAACGCCACGTAACGTGCATCGGTGAGCGTGCGCAGGAATGCAACGATGTCGTCGATCTCGTCTTCCGTCAGCGCGGGCGTGGCGCCGGGCCGGCGGTTCATCGGCACGGCATTCACGTTGATGTTGCCCTGGTATTTGGCGGGCACGTCGTTGAAACGCTTGCCGCCGGGGTACCACTGCGCGGGGTCGGTCGAGCGTGTGGCATAGAAGGCCACCGTGTCGCGCAGGGTGCGGAACACGCCGTTGTGCATGAACGTCTGGCGCACCGCCACGTTGCGCAGGCCCGCAGTGCGGAAGTAGCCGCACCACTGATCGGGCTCCGGCCATTTGAGCGTGCGGGCGGTCTGGCACAGGCCGACATCGAAGTGGCGTGCGTCCTTGTTGGCGGGCAGCAGCGGGTTGCGCGGCACGGCGATGGCGTCGTAGCCGAAATCCGTGAACAGCGAGCGCTCGGGGCGTGACGACGATTCCACCATCAGATGGCACGACGCGCAGTTGCCTTTGTCCGGATTGCGGAAGAGGGCGAGGCCGCGCATCTCTGCGGGCGAAAGCGGCGTGCGCTTGCGCAGGAAATCGTCAAAGCGTGAGGTGAACGGCGCCAATTCGTCGCTCTGGAAATACGCCTCAAGCGCTTGCCCAACGCGCCGACGAGGGCGTTCGGGCTCACGCACTGCGTCGGCGCCGAACTGCTTCGTCAGCGCCTGGCCGAGGTCTGTGCCGGCCACCTTGCGCTGCAGCTCGCGCGCCGAACGGTTGCCCATCTCGTCAGGATTGAACAGCGGGCCGCGGATCTGCTCGGGGATGGAGTCGGCACGGCCATCGGCAAAGAAGCCGCCAAACGGCGACGGGAAGCTCGCGTCGTCGTCCTGGAAGAAATAGCGATGCGGGATGTAGCGCAGATACAGCAGCGACGGCGCGTTGCGTGCCGCCACGTGCCCGGGGCGGCTGCCTGCCGGCACACCAATGCGCAGCGCCTCGCCCTTCAGCGTGGGCGCGAACGCGCGCCCGGGGTCATGGCACGCCGCGCACGAGGTGCCTTGCGGCTCCGACAGGCGCGGATCGAAAAACACCCGCTTGCCGAGCGCGACGAGGTTCGGGTCCGGCTTGAACGCGGTCGACTCGGCAGGCGGCGGCACGGCGTCCAGCCTGGGCGTCATGCCGAACGATTCGGCCGCCGCCACGCCCGGGATGAGCGCAGCGGCGACCCAAGCGCAATGCTCAGGCGCTTCAAGGTGCGACGAAGCCGGTCTTGTCGCACACCAGGCTCGTGCCGTTCTGCGTGCACGTCGTCAGCAGCTTGCCGGCCACGGTGTAGGCCTTGAACAGCCAGCCCTTGGCGGGCGGGCTGGCGGTCCATCACCATGAAGCCGAACGAGTTGTTGTGCGAGATGCTGCCCACCGTCACGCCCGAAGCCGGGCTGATGGCCGGGAACGGATCGGGCAGCGCCACGTCGAGCGAATCGCCGGCGTTGCCCGCAACGATGGTCGCCGGATGGTTGCTCGTGAAGTTGATGGCCTGGAAGTCATGCACGTGGCCATGCAGCGCGACCTGCACGCCCGGCGGGTAATACGCCGTGGCGTTCAGGCTGTTCATGACCGACAGCAGCGCCGCATTGCCGCCCAGTGGCGTGCTGCCCGCGATGGGCACGAAGCCCAGGATCGGGTGGTGGTTGGTAAAGATCGACATCACGCCCGGCTTGGCGGCCAGCGTGCCCACCGTGCTGAACTGCTTCTGGTAGGTCTGGAACCACGGGTCGGTCGTCGCCAACGCCGTCGTGCCGGCCTTGGCCGAATCGAACACGATGACTTGCGTATCGCTGCCGATCGCGACGGCGTACGGGTCCGAGGCGTTGGCTGCCGTGTCGTTGGCCGGGTTGTCGCACGAGCGGTCGGCCGAATACGGACGCGGATCCAGGAAACGGTACCAGCCCTGGCCGGCGCGCGCGCATTCCTCGTGGTTGCCGCGCACCAGCACCCACGGAGCCGCAGCCATGAGCGGGGCGGCGGGCTGGAACAGGTCGGCCTGCCACGTATCCCAGCCGTATCCCCAGGGGCTGCCCTGGCAGCCGGCCACGTCGGGCGGGCAGGCGTTTTCGCGGTAGTGGTAGTCGCCCACGTGAAGGACGAGGTCCGGGTTCATCTTGGCGGCCGTGGCGGCAGCGCTCGCAAACGGCCACGACAGCGGGTCGTTACACGACTGGAACGTGTTGCTCGACTTCTTCATGCGGCAGCCGGTGTCCGCCAGGATCACCACGCGCTGCGGGTTGGCCTTGGGCAGCGGCAGCACGCGCGAGCCGATCGACGCGGCCTTGGCCGTGGAGGCCACGGTGGCTTCGCAGGCATTCACGGGGAACGACGAGGCTTTCGAATCGCTGGCGGCGCTGGCCGTGGTGCGCTGCGCCGGCGTGCCGGCCGCCACACGCAGCGTCATGCGCGTGGAGGTGCCGTCCACCGTCAGCAGCGGGCAGACCGAGCTGTCGACGGGCGAGGCGCTGTTCGTATAGCTCGTGACGGCGCGCACGACAGCCTGGTTGCTGTCGCCGATCTCCACCCACGCGGCCTGGATGTTGGCGTCAGCCGTGGCCGCATCCGACGGCGTGGCCGTCGACACCGGCGTCGAATCGGACGACGAGCCACCGCAGCCTGCAATTACTGCAGCAGCGGCCAGCGCGGCAAGAGAGAGCATCGTGAACACGGTGCGTTTTCGTCGCACCGGAGCGAACATCGATCGGAATTCCATTGCGCCATCCCTGTTTCTTGTTGTGAGGAATGGGCAAGGTACTCAAGCTTGATGGCGCTATTTTGACAGCCCTGCATGCGCGTCCGGGTTTCCGTTCAGCACGTGAGGGCGAAAAAAGCAGATGCATCAGCACCTGCTTTTTCTGTATCGGCCGAGCCGCGCGGGCCCGGCAGAAACACAAGCTTATTGCTTGGCGGCGTCAGCAGCCGGAGCCGAAGCGTCAGCAGCCTTCTTGGCAGCCTTCTTGTGGTGGTGCTTCTTGGCCTTCTTGGCCTTCGGAGCAGCCTTTTCGGCAGCAGCCGGAGCAGCAGCTGCGTCAGCAGCCGGAGCGGAGGCTTGAGCGAACACACCGGTGGCGAACAGGCCGGCGATCAGGGCAGCGATCAGCTTCTTCATGGTGAATCCTTTTATAGATCAGTGAGTTAACCAACGACCCGCTTAATGAGTCATCTGCAATAACGCAGGCCGTTACAGGCGCGTTGACACGTTGCACTGAATTTTTTGTGGGAGCCGCCAGAAGCCTCTGCGCTTACTGATCTCCAATGTGGTGCATGTTGCGCCGCGCAAGAAAGATGCCCGCGATGGGATGTGCCGCGCTCGCGTTTCGGAGCGGTCTGATTGGAGGGCGGCCCCCGCACCTGCAGAATGCCGGCCGATTTTGCACAAGGCTCACCGTGTCTCTCCCCCGCCATCTTTCCGCCCTGCCAAGCCGTCTCAGCCCATTCAGCCTGCCCATTTCAGGCGCCGCGATTTTGTCCTGGGCTGTGCCGCATTATTTGTGCTGGGCGCTGTGCCAGCGCTCCGTCCGCCTTCGCGCGACGCTTCCAGCCTGGACGATTTCATGCTCGTCTCCCAGACCATTTCCGGCGCGCGGCTGGATCGTCAGGTCGGTCTGTCCTGCTTCAGCCATTTGCAGCGAAGCGACGATCGTTTCATCGAGAACATTCAGGCGCTTGCATGGTTGGTCCGCCGCAATCCGGGCCTGGATGGTGTCGGCCTGATCCGCTTGCTCGATGCCGAGAACGCGTGCGACCTGCGCGCCGCGTTGGCCCGACTGGTGCGTGCCTGGAGCGCTCGGCTGGGTGCGGTCCCCGGATTCGCCGATGCCGGGGGCCTCATCGTTCGGGCTTCCGACGCCCGCCTGTCCGGCGGTTGACGGTCGCCCCGCCGGGTGCGGGAGTATGGCGGATGGTGAAATTTTCCGGCATAATGCGGAATTCACTCTTGTGTCTTATATAAGAGTTGCGGCTTGCGTGAGATGCGAGATTTGTGCGGTGCATCGTGAGCGCGTCACCGTAGGCCGTTAGAATCGCCAGTTCATTGCAGCGCGCCACGCCGGCCAACCCGTGAGCGGCACGCTGTGCTGTCAACCCCACCGTCCACCCGCTAACCTGCGGTCTGCACTGGAGTCGTCCATGTATCAACACATCAAGGTCCCGGCCGGCGAGAAGATCACCGTCAACCAAGACTTCTCCCTCAACGTTCCGAACAACCCGATCATTCCTTACATCGAAGGTGACGGCACCGGCTTCGACATCACCCCGGTGATGATCAAGGTGGTGGACGCAGCGGTTGAGAAGGCTTACAAGGGCGAGCGCAAGATTTCCTGGATGGAAATCTACGCCGGCGAGAAGTCGACCAAGGTGTACGGCCCGGACGTGTGGCTGCCGGAAGAAACCCTGCAAGTCCTGAAGGACTATGTGGTGTCCATCAAGGGCCCGCTGACGACGCCGGTGGGCGGCGGCATCCGTTCGCTGAACGTGGCGCTGCGCCAGGAGCTGGACCTGTACGTCTGCCTGCGCCCGGTGCGCTACTTCAAGGGCGTGCCTTCGCCGGTCAAAGAGCCGGAGAAGACCGACATGGTCATCTTCCGCGAGAACTCGGAAGACATCTACGCCGGTATCGAATTCGAAGCCCAGAGCGACAAGGCCAAGAAGCTGATCAAGATCCTGCAAGACGAATTCGGCGTGAAGAAGATCCGCTTCCCCGAAACGTCGGGCATCGGCGTCAAGCCGGTTTCGCGCGAAGGCACGGAGCGCCTGGTGCGCAAGGCCATCCAGTACGCGATCGACAACGACAAGCCGTCGGTCACGATCGTGCACAAGGGCAACATCATGAAGTTCACGGAAGGTGGTTTCCGTGACTGGGCCTACGCGCTGGCACAGAAGGAATTCGGCGCCGAGCTGATCGACGGCGGCCCGTGGTGCAAGTTCAAGAACCCGAAGACGGGCAAGGAAATCATCGTCAAGGACGCGATTGCCGACGCCTTCCTGCAGCAGATCCTGCTGCGTCCGGCCGAATACTCGGTTGTGGCCACGCTGAACCTGAACGGCGACTACATCTCCGACGCCCTTGCTGCGCAAGTCGGCGGTATCGGTATCGCTCCGGGTGCCAACCTGAGCGACTCCGTTGCCATGTTCGAAGCCACCCACGGCACGGCACCGAAGTACGCCGGCAAGGACTACGTGAACCCGGGTTCGGAAATCCTGTCGGCCGAAATGATGCTGCGCCACATGGGCTGGACGGAAGCCGCTGACCTGATCATCTCGTCGATCGAAAAATCGATCCTGTCGAAGAAGGTCACGTATGACTTCGCCCGTCTGTTGGAAGGCGCGACCCAAGTGTCGTGCTCGGGCTTCGGTCAAGTGATGATCGACAATATGTAAGAATGTCGCTCGCGGCTCCGGCCGCGATGGATGTGACAAAAACCCCGGCGGCTTCGGCTGGCCGGGGTTTTTTTGTTTCGAAGGTTCCAGTGCGCGAGTCGTCCGGGCGTCGTCATCGAGGCTGCCCGCGGCGTGATGGGCAGGTCGCCGCTGCGGAAAAAGCGCTGTGATATAACCGCGAGCATTCCGTCCTTTCGCGAGCAAATTGCACGTGGCCCCGTCAGACGCCCAGCCCCCGAAGCGAGTCTTTGCCGCCGGCTTCTTTGCATTGGTCGCGCTGGGTACGGCGGCATTGCTTGCGCCGCTCCTGCTGCCGCCGTCCCGTCAATGGGCGATTGCGATGCCCTTCCTGGCAGCAGCCTGTGCGTATGTCTGGGCTTGGGTCCTCTACCCCCGTGATGGCGCAGATTTGTACGGTGCGCTGCGCGGTGTTGGCGTCGCGTTGTTGGCCTACTTGAGCTTTACGGCGGTTCTTGCGGTCTCGGGCTATCGTGAGGCGGGGCTCCTGCTCGCGGGCTTCCTGTGGACACCGTTTCCGTGGTTGGTGCTGACGGCAGGTGCGGCAGCTGGCGGCACGAATCTGCGCAATGTCCGTGGGCGCATCGACGCGTCCGCTGCGTTCGCGTGTCGTGTCTGGGCGACGTGTGTTGCCGCTGTGCGGGCAACCTATGCAAGGCTTGACCAGTGGGCTGCCGACCCGCGCGCGTTTGCAATCGTCACGATGATCGTCAGCGGCTCCCTGTTGTTCGCAGGCGGCGCGTTGGGCCTTGCATGGCTTTCGCCTGGCCCCGCATCTGCAGGCGAGGGTTTCAGCATGTCGCAACGATTGCTGCCCGGCATGGTGGCATTGATTTTGGCCGTAACGGGGCGGACCTGCGGGCGCGCGTTGCTGGCCGTCATGCCGGCCACGCACCGTCTGCACGTCACGCTGACGTCGGTCGCCATCGCAGGTGTTTCGGCAGTCTGGTTCGCAATCAACGTCGTCGGCTGAGACGGGTTGGTTGGAAGTTTGTGTTGGACGCGAGCGGGGCTCAAGAGGCGGTACAAGAACAATCGTGCGGGTAAAGGCGGGCGAGACCCGGCAAGCCCGGGCACTGATGCTGCAACATCGGTACCGGCAGGCCTTCATGCGCCTGGCTCGCCCATGAAGTCAGCGTTGGAGATCCGGGTTGTTTGGTGCGTCCACCGTGCTTTTGGGGCGCGGCTTCTCGGCTGCGTTACGGGTGTCGATCGCACGCAGAAGCGCATGCGCAGAGCGGACACCTTTCTGGTATTCGGTGAGCGAATCGCCGGCCGGGGATTCGGCGGATTTGGAGATTGAGCGGGTCACGGCATTCCTCTTCATCTGATGAACGGAACCGCGCCCAACCCTTGGCCGGAGGGGTGGGCGAGCACAGGCAAGGTGGAAAACCGATAGCTAGCAATCGGCGCGGCCGAAGCCGCTCATGCCTGGCTCGCCCAATGAAGGTGACGAAGCCAGGCCATAGCTTTTGAGGACAAGTGCTTATGCTCAGCACTTGCCCGCTAGCTACGAGGTTTCCACACCTCGGTCGCTTCCTCTATGGCACTGAAAGCGACGGCGCAGAGTGTACCGATGGCCGCTTCGTCTGAGCAGGGGCGAAACTATAAATCAGAATTTGCCTAGGAAAGGCACGTGCAGAGCCTAGAGGCGGGTTGTCGCAGCTGCGCGCGGATGGCGCCTAGTGAGGCAACCGCGTTGTGCCGGGCGATTGCGGCCCCGGTGAGCGCCCGCGCACCACATCGCGCAGCCGCCGCACGCCGCGCCACAGCTTGGGCAGCAGCCACGCCGATACCAACAGCAGCAGCGCCAGCACCACCAGAAACGCAATCGGCAGGAAGAACGCCATCAACAAACCGCCGCTGGCAGCCACGTCTTCACTGAACGACGCCACCCAGTTCGAGAACGGCTCCGGCGACGTGTTGATCAGCGCGCGCGTGCCGGCCTTGGTGGCATGCGCCGTGCCGGCCAGCGTCCCGCCAATCAGTCCCGCAGCCACCATCCATTGCGGATCGAGCTGCCCGAATGCCGCAGCGGCCAGGATCGCACCCGCGGGCACGCGGATGAAGGTCTGGATGCCGTCCCATACCGAATCGAACCCGGGAATCTTGTCGGCGAGGAATTCCGCCACGGCCAGGACGCCGGCCAGGCCGATCACCCACCACGATTCCAGCATCTGCAGTCCGGGCGGCAAATGCAGCCAACCCGCGCGGCCGAGCACTCCGGCAGCAAATACAGCCAGGTAGAGTCGGAATCCGCTGGTCCAGGACAACCCGGCGGCCAGCGCGGCGGTTTCGAGCATGTGGCTCCTTGGGCGGAGAAGGTAGGCGATTGGCCAGTCGATATTGCAGTGTAGTGCGGGCTCGTCCGCGTCGCGGCTGAAAGCAGCGATTTGCCCTGCGGGGCCCCCTTGATGGCATCTCTGGCCCGGAGCGCGCACCGGAGTGCACAGCGCGCGAAATGACATGTTGCGTGCGGTGCGTTATCTCAGTCGTTTAACCGGCGCCGCGGCAACAAAACCCGGCATGTCGCCGGGTTTTTTGCATTTGAGCGCCATCGCCATCAGGCGGGGCGCCGTGCAACGCCAATCAGGCAGCCTGGATGTTGGTGGCCTGCTTGCCCTTCGGGCCTTGCGTCACTTCGAACGAGACGCGCTGATTTTCCTTGAGCGTCTTGAAGCCAGCCATTTGGATGGCCGAGAAATGCGCGAACAGCTCTTCGCCGCCTTCGTCAGGCGAGATGAAACCGAAACCCTTGGCGTCGTTAAACCATTTGACCGTACCGAGTGCCATGAAAACCCCTCCGTTAAAACACAAGTCCGAGCCGGGAGGGTGTGCCTGTCGTGGCAGTGCAGAGCGGTACCGCGCAGTCATCGCCCGGCCGCCGGCCTGCGAGGCACGACGAATGGCGCGGGTGGAACCGCGCCGCAAGCGATCGGTCTTCTTGTGGCAAACACCACAGCCTGAAGCGGTTGTCGATCTGTTGTCGACTGGTGTGAGGCCTCCCGGGCTCACCATTCATGCGGCTCGCTGCCAACGGTTTGCGGGGCAGTAGGGCGCACATGCTGAATTCGATTGTTCGAGGAATGTAAGAGACTGTCAAGGCCACAAAGGGTGGGTCTGTGGCGAAAAACGGTCAGTTTCTGAAGAGGATTTGCTCGAAATCCGGCCGATCGCCTCCAAGTACGGAAAACGATTGGCATCCCGGGCCCGGACCTTGCGCCAGTTCCAGCCAGCGCGGAGGCCGTAAAACCCTTCGTGCGCGAGGGCTGACGGACGCACGCGGCAGGAGCCAAACCGTTTGTAGACCTTGAAGTCGGCGTTATTTCCCCAAATTGCGAACTCGAAAGGAGTGGTTAGAATAAGACCATGGCAATCCGGCAAGCGACCACTCCACAACATGATGCAGGCACCGTCCTGGAGCGGAAAGAGCAAGCGCTCAAACCGCCCGCGATGTACAAGGTGCTGCTGCTCAACGACGACTACACCCCGATGGAATTCGTCGTGATGATTCTTCAGCAATACTTCAGCAAAGACCGGGAGACTGCCACGCAGATCATGCTGACTGTGCATCGGGAAGGTAAGGGCGTGTGCGGTATCTACACACGGGATATCGCCGCGACGAAAGTGGAATTAGTGTCAACCCATGCACGGCAAGCGGGGCATCCGCTGCAGTGTGTGATGGAGGAAGCATGATCGCGCAAGAACTGGAAGTCAGCCTGCACATGGCGTTTGTCGAAGCCCGGCAGGCTCGCCACGAATTCATTACGGTGGAGCATCTGCTGCTTGCGCTGCTGGACAATCCGACGGCCGCGGAGGTGCTGCGCGCCTGCGCCGCCAACATCGAAGACCTTCGCACGCATCTGAAGAACTTCATTGCCGACAACACGCCTGTGGTGCCCGGCACGGACGAGGTGGACACGCAACCCACGCTGGGTTTCCAGCGCGTGATTCAGCGCGCCATCATGCACGTGCAATCCACATCCAACGGCAAGAAGGAAGTCACCGGCGCGAATGTGCTGGTCGCCATCTTCGGCGAGAAGGATTCGCACGCGGTGTACTACCTGCAGCAACAGGGCGTGACGCGGCTGGATGTCGTCAACTTCATCAGCCACGGCATCCGCAAGGACCAGGCCGAGCCCGCCAAGCAAGGCGAGGGCAACCCCGAAGGCGAAGGCGGCGACGGCAAGGAAAGCCCGCTCGAGCAGTTCACCCAGAACCTGAACGCGCTGGCCAAGGCCGGCAAGATCGATCCGCTGATCGGCCGCGAGCAGGAAGTCGAGCGCGTGGTGCAGGTGCTGTGCCGCCGCCGCAAGAACAATCCGCTGCTGGTGGGCGAGGCCGGTGTCGGCAAGACGGCCATTGCCGAAGGCTTGGCATGGCGCATCACGAAGGGCGAAGTGCCGGACATCCTCGCGAAGTCCGTCGTCTACTCGCTCGACATGGGCGCGCTGCTGGCCGGGACCAAATACCGCGGCGACTTTGAGCAACGCCTGAAGGGCGTGCTGAAGTCGCTCAAGGACAACCCGAACGCGATCCTGTTCATCGACGAAATCCACACGCTGATCGGCGCAGGCGCCGCTTCGGGCGGCACGCTGGACGCGAGCAATCTGCTCAAGCCGGCGCTGTCGTCGGGTGCGCTCAAGTGCATCGGTGCGACGACGTTCACGGAATATCGCGGCATTTTCGAGAAGGACGCAGCGCTGTCCCGCCGCTTCCAGAAGATTGACGTGGTGGAACCGACCGTCGATCAGACCGTGCAGATTCTGCGCGGCCTGAAGTCGCGCTTCGAAGAACACCATGGCGTGAAGTACGCATCGTCGGCGTTGACCGCGGCGGCTGAGCTGTCGGCGCGCTTCATCACCGACCGTCATTTGCCGGACAAGGCGATCGACGTGATCGACGAAGCCGGTGCGGCGCAGCGCATCCTGCCGAAGTCGAAGCAGAAGAAAACGATCGGCAAGGGCGAGATCGAGGACATCGTCTCGCGCATCGCCCGCGTCCCACCGCAAAGCGTGTCGCAGGACGATCGCAGCAAGCTGCAGACGCTGGAGCGCGACCTGAAGTCGGTCGTGTTCGGGCAGGATCCGGCGATCGACGCGCTCGCTTCGGCCATCAAGATGTCGCGTGCAGGGCTCGGCAAGACGGACAAGCCGATCGGCTCGTTCCTGTTCAGCGGCCCGACGGGCGTGGGCAAGACGGAAGTCGCCAAGCAGCTCGCGTTCATCCTCGGCATCGAGCTGATCCGCTTCGACATGTCGGAGTACATGGAGCGCCACGCGGTGAGCCGGCTCATCGGCGCGCCTCCGGGCTACGTGGGCTTCGACCAGGGCGGTCTGCTGACGGAAGCCGTGACCAAGAAGCCGCACTGCGTGCTGCTGTTGGACGAGATCGAGAAGGCGCACCCGGATATCTTCAACATCCTGCTGCAGGTGATGGACCACGGCGCGCTGACGGACAACAACGGCCGCAAGGCGGATTTCCGCAACGTGATCATCATCATGACGACCAATGCGGGCGCCGAGACGATGAACAAGGCGACCATCGGTTTCACCACGGCGCGCGAACAGGGCGACGAGATGGCCGACATCAAGCGCATGTTCACGCCGGAGTTCCGCAACCGTCTGGACGCAACCATCAGCTTCCGCTCGCTCGATGAGGAAATCATCATGCGCGTGGTCGATAAGTTCCTCATGCAGCTGGAAGAGCAACTGCACGAGAAGAAGGTGGATGCCATCTTCACCGAGAAGCTGCGTCGCTTCCTGGCGAAGAAGGGTTTCGACCCGCTGATGGGTGCGCGCCCGATGCAGCGCCTGATCCAGGATCTGATCCGCAAGGCGCTGGCCGACGAGCTGCTGTTCGGCAAGCTGGTCAACGGCGGCAAGGTGATCGTGGATCTGGACGATGCGGATGCGGTGAAGCTGGAGTTCTCCGAGAACGAAGCGCCGCCGGCACCGGCTCAGGAAGAAGCGGAAGCTTGACGAGTTCGTTGCACCAAACAAAAGGCCCGGAAGTTCCGGGCCTTTTTTATGTCGAGGCGATGTTGTCAGTGGCGCCCGGTGCTGCCGAAACCACCGGCACCACGCTCGCTCTCGGCAAAGTCGTCGACGATGTTCAGCTCGGCTTGCACCACCGGCACGATCACGAGCTGCGCAAGGCGCTCCATCGGGTTGAGCACGAACGCCGTGCTGCCACGGTTCCAGGTGCTGACCATCAGCTGGCCCTGGTAATCCGAATCGATCAGGCCGACCAGGTTGCCCAGCACGATGCCATGCTTGTGGCCCATGCCGGAGCGCGGCAGGATTAGCGCAGCATAACCGGGGTCGGCCAGATGGATGGCCATGCCGGTCGGGACCAGATGCGTGGTGCCGGGCTCGATGGTGAGCGGGGCGTCGATGCAGGCACGCAGGTCCAGCCCGGCGCTGCCGGTGGTGGCGTACTGCGGGAGCTGTTCGTGCAGGCGGGCGTCGAGGATCTTGACGTCGAGTTTCATGCGGGGCGGGCCGAAGAGGTTGCAGAAGCCGGAGATGGTAGCGCAAACGCCTCGGCCAGCAGCTCGTACGAGCGCAGGCGCGCCTTGTAGCTCGGTGCGACGGTCAGCACGATCAGCTCGTCGGCGACAAAGCGGTCCTTGAGTGCATGCATCTGCTCGGCCACGGATTCCGGTGTGCCGATGATGCTGCGGGCCGCTCGCGCATGACGATGGCCTGGTCACGTTCGGTGTAGACATGCGCTTCGCCTTGCTCGACGGTCGGAATGGGGCCATTCACGCCAATCGCCATCTGCACGCGGCGCAAATCAATCGCAGCTTCGTAGCGGCGCGCCTCGGCTTCAGTGTCTGCCGCGATCACGAAGACGGCGGCAGCGCTGTACGGCCGTGCGTCGTAACCGGGTTCGAAATCCGTGCGGTATTGCTGGGCGACGATGTGACCGACGTGCGGATTGATGAAGTGCGCAAACGCGAAACGAATGCCCAGGCGTGCGGCCAGCGCGCCGCCAAAATCGCTGGAGCCGAGCATCCACAGTTCGGGTTGGGTGTCGATCTCGGGCTGCAGGATGACGCCGTAGGCGGGGTGATCCGGCGGCAGCGTGCCCGTCAGGTGCCAGATC
The DNA here is from genome assembly GCF_036631435.1 of Ralstonia sp. 1B3. Classification (NCBI taxonomy): domain Bacteria; kingdom Pseudomonadati; phylum Pseudomonadota; class Betaproteobacteria; order Burkholderiales; family Burkholderiaceae; genus Ralstonia; species Ralstonia sp. 1B3. The sequence continues at coordinate 22,657 of NZ_JAPNUG010000023.1, forward strand.
AGTTCCTGCACCTGCTGCGGGAAGATGTCGCCACGGTTGTAGTCGCCCATGGCCACGGCCTGCGCGGTACGCATGTCGCCGCCGGGTGCGCGGCCGACACCCAGGTCGATACGGTTCGGGAACAGCGCTTCCAGCAGGCGGAACTGCTCGGCCAGCTTGAACGGGCTGTAATACGGCAGCATCACGCCGCCAGAGCCCACGCGTAAGTGCTTCGTGGCGCTCGCCACGCGGGCGATCATCACTTCCGGCGCAGGGTTGCTGACGCCCCGCAAGCCGTGGTGCTCGGCGCACCAGTAGCGCGTGTAGCCGAGCGAATCCGTCAGTTGTGCCAGGTCGACCGTCGCGGCGATGGCATCGCGTGCGCTGTGGCCGTAGATGACGGGGCTCTGGTCCAGGACGGATAGATGGATCGGCGCGGCACTCATGATCGCGCTCCATGCACGCGGTCGGCGATGGCGGCGACGATCTGGCGCGCGAGCGTCAACTTGTCGGCGCGCGGCAGGCGTGTGATGCCCTTGGCATCGAAGAGCGCGACTTCGTTGTCGTCGCGCCCGAAGGTCTGATGGCCGAGATTGCCCACCAGCAACGGGATGCCTTTTTCTGACGCTTGGCCTCGCCGAACTCTTCCAGGCGTTCGGTTTCTGCTGCAAAGCCGACGCAGAACGGCGCATTCGCACGGCGTGCCACGGCGGCCAGGATGTCCGGGTTCTGCGTGAACGTGAGTGCGGGAACGTCGGAGTCGTTCTGCTTCTTGAGCTTCTGCTCCGCGGCGTGGGCGACACGCCAATCGGCCACAGCGGCCACGGCAATGAAAATGTCGTTCTTCGTGGTATCCAACTCGCGCATGACGGCATCGTGCATCTGCTGGGCGGTTTGCACATCGATGCGCAGCACGCCGGCCGGCGTGTCCTGATGGCACGGCCCGGCGACGAGCGTGACTTCGGCGCCGGCCTGCGATGCGGCCCGCGCCAGCGCAAAGCCCATCTTGCCGCTGGACAGGTTCGTGATGCCGCGCACGGGGTCGATCGGCTCGAAGGTCGGGCCGGCTGTCACCAGCACGCGCTGGCCGCGCAGCAGCTTGGGCTGGAAGAAGCCGATGAGCTGCTCGACGATGTCTTCCGGCTCGAGCATGCGGCCGTCGCCGACTTCGCCGCAGGCCTGGTCGCCGGCATCGGGGCCGAGCAGGGTGACGTCGTCGGCGCGCAGTTGCGCTGCGTTGCGCTGCGTGGCGGGCGCGGCCCACATCTGGCGGTTCATCGCAGGCGCCACAAGCAGCGGGCAATCGCGCGCGATGCACAGCGTGGAGAGGAGGTCGTCGGCCATGCCGTGCGCGAGCTTGGCGAGGAAGTCGGTCGAGGCAGGCGCGATGACGATGGCATCCGCCTCGCGCGAGAGGTCGATGTGCGGCATGTTGTTGCCGATGCGGCCGTCCCACTGCGACGTGAAGACCGGGCGACCGGAAAGCGCCTGCATCGTCACCGGCGTGATGAAGTGCGCGGCGGCCTCGGTCATCACCACCTGCACGGTTGCGCCCGCCTTGGTCAACAGCCGCACCAGCTCGGCCGACTTGTAGCACGCGATGCCCCCGGTCAGGCCGAGCACGAAATGTTTGCCTTGCAGTTCCATAACAACCCGCTTGGGAATCCGATTGACGCAATATGCGCGGGCAGGATACAACCCGGTGCCCGGGCCTCCTGCTGAACAGTGGCGATGATACCGGCTTGCCCCGGGGCGCGTCTGGCGCTCGGGTTTTTCCTCAAACGCGCATTCTCGATATGGTTTTCGGTCGTCCCGCAGTCCGCAATGTCCTCGCCTGGATTGGCGGTTGCGCCATCGTGGCGGTGGTGGTCGGCGCTACGCTCGTGTGTGGGGCGAAGGCATGGCTGCGCGAGGAGCCGAAGCTTGGGCGCGCAGACGTGATCGTCGTGCTGGGTGGCGAATCGGGTCAGCGCGTGATCGGCGCCGCCGAGCTGTACCACGCAGGCATCGCGCCACGCGTGTTTGTCAGCGGGCAGGGCGATTGCCTTCTCATCACGCGCCGCCTTGTGATGGCCGGTGTGCCGGCAGAGCGCATCGGCCACGAATGTGTGTCCGGCAGCACGATGGAGAATGCGCGGATGACGCGCGAGACGCTGGCAGACCAGCACATCAACAGCGCAATACTGGTCACCAGCTGGTATCACACCGGCCGGGCACTGGCGGTGTTCCGCAAGGTCTGGCCGGAGGTCGCCTGGGGTGCGCGGGGCGTATTCCCGGGTGACACGCTGGCCAAGTCGGTTCCGATCTACGAAGCCGGGTCGATTCTTGCCGAATACGTCAAACGGGCGTGGTATGCCGTCCGCTATTGGGCGTGAGCCTCATGCGGCAGGCATGGGCCGCGCATCGGCGGCCAGGTCGTCCAGGGAGGGGACGAAGCGGATCGTGTCGCGCTTGTTGGATTCCCGCACCCAGTCGCGCAGCGCGCTGCTGGCGTCCAGGTGCGCCGAGATGTCACCGACCACGGCGAGCTTCAATCGGTAGTTCGTGATCTTCTGCGCGATGCCGCCCGCCAGGCCGGTGCGCAGCGCAAAGAACGCAGCGTCGAAGCGGCTGACCGGCACGGCAACCATCGATGCGCCATGCCCCAGCGCCTCGCCGATCAGATGGTCCAGTGCGTCCTGTTCGGTAGCGATGCGCGGGCCGGCCTCATCGAGGCACAGCACCGCTTCGCCGTTCCAATGCTGAAGGTCTGACACGGCAGCTTAGCGACGCACGCGCCGCAGTTCGTCGACGATCAGCAGCACCGCGCCGATGGTGATGCCGCAGTCCGCCACGTTGAAGGCCGGCCAGTGGTAGTTGTGCAGGTAGAAGTCGAGGAAGTCCACCACGTGGCCGTAGAGGACGCGGTCGATCACGTTGCCCAGCGCGCCGCCCAGAATCAGCGCCAGCGCAAAGCAGAACATCTTCTGCCCGCTGTGCCGCTTGAGCAGCCACACGATGAACAACGCAGCCGCCACGCCCAGGCCCGTGAAGAACCAGCGTTGCCAGCCGCCCGCCGCCGCCAGGAACGAAAACGCCGCCCCCTTGTTATAGGCGAGCACCAGGTTGAAGAACCCCGTGACCGGGCGTGACTCGCCGTAAGTGAAGGTTTTGAGGACGGCGATCTTGGTCAACTGGTCCAGCAGGATCCAGATGACGGCCAGGCCGAGCCAGGGGCCCACGCCATGACCGCCGCCGCTCTTTTTCATCCCGATCGATTTGCTCTTGCCGTTGTTGCGAGTGGCCATCAGGCAGCGCTCCGTTGTTCACCGGCGCCGAACAGGTTGTCGGTGCAGCGCTTGCAGAGGGTCGGGTGGGCGTGGTCGTGGCCGACGTCGGCGCGGTAGTGCCAGCAGCGCTCGCACTTGGCGTGCGTCGACGGCACCACGGTGATGAGCAGGTCGCCGCCTTCCGGGGCGCGTTCCAGCTTCGCCGCCGACGTGATCAGCACGAAGCGCAGGTCGTCGCCGAGGCTGGCCAGTGCGTCATGCACCGATTCGCCCGCCGACACCGTGACTTCCGCCTGCAGGGACGAGCCGATCTTGCCATCGATGCGCAGGGCTTCGAGTTGCTTGGTCACTTCGCCGCGCACGTTGCGGATGGCGGCCCACTTCTCCAGCAGCGCGCTGGCGCCTTGCGGTACCGGGGCGTCGTAGTAGGTGCTGGTGAAGATGGTGTCGGTGTGCTCGGTGCCGTGTGCGAAGACCTGCCATGCCTCTTCGGCCGTGAACGACAGGAACGGCGCCATCCAGTGCAGCATGGCCTGGGTGATGTGATACAGCGCGTTCTGTGCCGAGCGGCGCGCCACGGAATCGGGTGCCGTGGTGTACAGGCGGTCCTTCAGCACGTCGAGGTAGAAGCCGCCCAGGTCTTCCGAGCAGAACGTCTGCAGCTTGGCGACGACCGGGTGGAATTCATAGACGTCGTAATGCGACAGGACTTCCTTCTGCAGCGCATCCGTCAGCGCCACGGCATAGCGGTCGATTTCGAGCCATTGCTCGGTCGGCAGCGCGTGCTTGGCGTGGTCGTAGTCGGTCAGGTTGGCGAGCAGGAAGCGCAGCGTGTTGCGGATGCGGCGATAGCCTTCCACCACGCGCTTGAGGATCTCGTCCGAGATGGCGAGTTCGCCCGAATAGTCGGTCGAGGCCACCCACAGGCGGATGATCTCGGCGCCCATCTTGTTGGCGATTTCCTGCGGCGCGATCGTGTTGCCGATCGACTTCGACATCTTCCGGCCTTCTCCGTCCACCGTGAAGCCGTGCGTGAGCAGGCCCTTGTACGGCGGCTTGCCGTACAGCATCGAAGCCGTCAGCAGCGACGAGTGGAACCAGCCGCGGTGCTGGTCGGAGCCTTCCAGGTACAGGTCGGCCAGGCGGCCGTCCGGCAGGTCGGCCGAAGCGTCGTACAGATCCGCCGCATGCGAGCCGCGGATGACGTGCCAGTGCGTCGTGCCCGAGTCGAACCACACGTCGAGCGTGTCGCGGTTCTTCTCGTACATCTCAGCCTCGTCGCCGAGCAGCTCGCGCGGGTCGAGCGTCTGCCAGGCTTCGATGCCGCTTTGTTCGATGCGCTGCGCGACCTGTTCCAGCAGCTCAGGCGTGCGCGGGTGCAGCGCGCCGGTTTCCTTGTGCACGAAGAAGGCCATCGGCACGCCCCATTGGCGCTGGCGCGACAGCGTCCAGTCCGGGCGGTTGGCGATCATGTTGTGCAGGCGCTGCTTGCCCCACGACGGGTAGAACGCGGTGGCGTCGATGCCGGCCAGCGCCGTTTCGCGCAGCGTGGCGTTGCCGTCGTTGGGCTGCACGTCCATCCCCGCAAACCACTGCGACGTGGCGCGATAGATGATCGGCGTCTTGTGGCGCCAGCAGTGCATGTAGCTGTGCGCGTACTTGTGCGCATCGAACAGGTTGCCCGAGTCGCGCAGCACCTCGACGATCTTCGGATTGGCATCCCAGATCATCTGGCCGCCGAACAGCGGCAGCGTCGATGCGTACACGCCGTTGCCCATCACCGGGTTGATGATTTCCGAGTCGGGCATGCCGTGCGACTTGCACGACTGGAAGTCTTCCACGCCGTAGGCGGGTGCGGAGTGGACGATGCCGGTGCCGGTGTCGATGGTCACGTAGTCGCCCAGGTAGACGGGCGAGGTGCGGTCATAGCCCGCGTCCATCTTGGCAAGCGGATGGTGGAAGCGCACGCCCGACAGCGCTGCGCCTTCGCACGTGGCCAGCACGGTGCCTTCGAGCTTCCAGCTTTGCAGGCAGGCCTCGACGCGCTCCTTGGCGACGATCAGCAGCCCGCGCGGCGTGTCGACCAGCGCGTATTCGATTTCCGGGTGCAGGTTCAGCGCCTGGTTGGAAGGGATCGTCCACGGCGTGGTGGTCCAGATCACGATCCAGCCCGGCTTGGCCTTGAGCACATCGACGCCGACGTGGAAGGCGCTCGCCAGTGCGTCGATGTCGGCAAACGGGAAGCCGACGTCGATCGACAGGTCGGTGCGATCCGCGTATTCGACTTCCGCCTCAGCCAATGCCGAGCCGCAGTCGAAGCACCAGTTGACCGGCTTCAGGCCGCGGAAGACGTAGCCCTTTTCCAGGATCTTGCCCAGCGCGCGCACTTCATCCGCTTCGTTGCGGAAGTTCATGGTCAGGTACGGATCGGCCCAATCGCCCAGCACGCCCAGGCGTTCGAAATCCGCCTTCTGGCGTGCGATCTGGCCCGTGGCGTAGGCACGTGCTTTCTCTTGTACTTCCTTGACCGGCAGGCCCTTGCCAAATTGCTTTTCGATCTGGATTTCGATCGGCATGCCGTGGCAGTCCCAGCCCGGCACGTAGACGGCGTCCAGGCCGGTCAGGCCGCGCGCCTTGATCACCATGTCCTTGAGGATCTTGTTGACCGCGTGGCCGATGTGCAGATCGCCGTTGGCATATGGCGGGCCGTCGTGAAGGATGAACTTCTTCGCGCCTTTACGCGCGGCACGGATCTTCTTGTAGAGCTGCTTGTCCTGCCATTGCTTGACCCACAGCGGTTCGCGCTTGGGCAGGTCGCCGCGCATGGGGAAGGGCGTGTCCAGCAGGTTGACCGGGTACTTGCTCTTCTCCGGCGTAGGCTTCTTGGAATCGGACATGGTGTGATGTGGGGCAGATTCGGGCAATTCGGGTGGGTGCAGGCGCGGCTGACAGTGCAGGACGCGCGTGCGCAGCGTGTGGCTTCTGGGCGGCGAACGTGTCGGCCGCCTACTGAATTCGGTCGGTGGCGGAGGTGGCGAAGTCGCGCCGAAGCGTTGGCGACTCGCCGGCCGGCGGAACGGGCAGGCCGAAGAACTGCCGCGCGTGAACGCAGTCCTGCGCGATGGCGTCCTTGAGCGCATCGAGCGAATCGTAGCGAGCCTCGTCGCGCAGCTTCTTCATGAATTCCACGCGGACCAGCTTGCCGTAGACGCTGGCGTTGTAATCGAAGATATGCACTTCCAGCAGCACGCGGCCGGAGTCGTCCACCGTCGGGCGCACGCCAATGCTGGCGACGGCCGGCAGCGGCTTTTCGGCCAGCCCGTGCACCTGCACGACAAAGATGCCGGCCACTGCCGGCTTGCGGTGCGAAATGCGCAGGTTCAGCGTTGGGAAGCCCAGCGAGCGGCCGAGCTTTTGCCCATGCACCACGTGCCCGCTGATGGCATAACCGTGACCGAGCAGGCGGCGGGCATGTTCGAGGTCGCCTGCGGCCAGCGCCTCGCGCACGGCCGAGCTGGAGATGCGGATGCCGGACTCCGACACTGAGCCCATCTGCTCGACTTCAAAGCCGAACTGTGCGCCGGCGGCCTGCAGGTAGGTGAAATCTCCGGCGCGCTTGGTGCCAAAGCGGAAGTCATCGCCCACCAGCAGCCAGCGCGCGTGGAGACCGTCCACAAGGACATTACGGACGAATTCGTCCGGCGTCTGCCCGGCGAAATGCGCGTTGAAATGCTCCACCACCACGCGGTCGACGCCCTGGCGGCGCAGGCTTTCCAGCTTGTCGCGCAGCAGCGCAATCCGCGTGGGCGCGCGGTCCGGCATGAAGAATTCGCGCGGATGCGGCTCGAACGTCATCACCGTCAGCGGTAATCCGCGTGCGTCGGCCGCCGCGCGTGCGCGGGCCAGCAGAGACTGGTGCCCGCGGTGCACGCCGTCGAAGTTGCCGATGGTCAACGCGCAGGGCGCGCGACTTTCGGCATTGGGCAGGCCGCGAAAGACTTTCACGAGAAGCGTCGGTGGTCGAGGAAAGGAGGAGTGCGTTTTTGTGCCGGATGGGCTGACAGCCGCCCAAAATCCAGCAAAACGCACATTATATAAGGGATTGCCCCATCCCCGGCGGGTCAAGGGAGGATGAAGCTGGGTGTTGCACAATCGTCCGAACGATGCGCCCGCGCGGTTCATGCTTGCGGCACAATCCGGTATCCAGTTTCTTGCCGACATCTCCTTGAACGCCTCGCTGCGCCTTTTCTTCGCCAAGTTCGGGCTTGCCAGCCGCGCGCCGCTTGAACTGGACGCCCGAGCCAAGCTGCTCGCCGCCGTGCATCGCGGGGCGCCCATGGGGATCGCCGCCTCCGTTGTCCTGCCCGCCTTGACGGTCGCCGCGTTCTGGGACGCCTCCAACCGCCCGGTGCTGCTGGGCTGGTGCCTGATCATGCTGTGCCTGACGGCGTCGGGCCTGCGCTTCTATTTCGGCTATCGCTACGACCTGACCCGCATGACGCTGGCCGCGCACACCCGCAAGTGGTGGACGGGCATGCACGTCATGTCGGCGGTGGGCGGGGTGGCGTGGGGCTGTTCGGCGGGGCTGTATCTGATGTCGCCGTCGCTGGAGTTCAGCAGCCTGCTGATGATCGTGATCATCGGTGTGGCGGCGGCGGCGGTGTTGTCGCAGGCGCCGGTGCCGTCCAGCCTGCTGATCCTCGGGACGGGCATCCTGGCGCCGCACTTTGTGCTGGCCGAACAGGCGTTTCCGGGGCACGGGCTGTATTTGCGGGGCGTGCTGCTGTTCTTTGCGGCGCTGCTGACGCGGCATGCCGTGAACATCCACAACACGCTGGTGCGCGAAATCCAGCTTGAGAACGAGAGCCGCCAGCTCGCGCGCCGCTACCAGGATGAAAAGCAGCGCGCGTTGTCGGCGTCGGAAGAAAAGTCGCGCTTCCTCGCCGCGGCCAGCCACGACTTGCGCCAGCCGGTGCACGCGATCGTGCTGCTGGTGGAGGCCCTGCGGGCGCGCAACCAGTCGGAATCCTTGGCGCCGCTGGTGGAGCAACTCGCTTCGGGTGCTGCGACCATCGATTTGCTGTTCCGCTCGCTGCTGGACCTCTCCAAGCTGGAGAGCCGCAAGACCTCGCCGACGCTGGAGCCGGTGGATCTGGGCGAGGTGATCACCGAGGTGGTTCAGCAGTTCATGCCGGACGCGCGCGCCAAGGGCCTGACGCTCGCGGCGCGCATTCCGCCGCTGCCCGTGTTTGGGATGGCCGAGCCGGTGCTGCTGCGTCGGGCGCTGTTCAACCTCCTGCAGAACGCGCTGCGCTACACCGAGCGCGGCGGCGTGATGGTGGCGCTGCGCGTGCGCCAGAAGCATTTGCGGATCGAGGTGTGGGATACCGGCATTGGCATCGCGCCTGAGCACCAGAAAGACATCTTCTCGACGTACTACCAGGTCGAAAACCCCGAGCGCGATCCGAGCCAGGGTCTGGGTTTGGGCCTGTCGATCTACAAGGAATGTGTGCGTCTGCTGCGTGGCACGTTTGGCGTGCGCTCGGTGCCGGGGCGTGGCTCGATGTTCTGGATGGCGCTGCGGCCGGTGCCCGCCGAGATCAAGGCGCCGCTGGCGACGCAGCCGCGCGCCGAGCAGAAGCGCGCCGTGCTCGACCAGCCGCGGTTCTCAGGCGTGGTGCTGGTGGTCGATGACGACCCGCAGATCCGCAAGGCTTGGCACGCGCTGCTCGAAGCCTGGGGCGTCGAAGTCCATAGCGCCGCAGATGGCCGTTCCGCCGAGCAACTGCTCGCGCGCGGCATCCGTCCGCAGATCATCTTCTGCGACTTGCGCCTGCCCGGCGAGGAAGACGGCCTGCAATTGCTCGAGCGCTGGCAGGTCAGCCACCCCGATGCCCACGCCGTGCTGCTGACCGGCGATCGCAACTCGGCCGCCCTGGCGCGCGCCGAAGAAGCCGGCTATCTGCTGCTGGCCAAGCCGATGGACCCGAACATGCTGCGCGTGCTGCTCAAGCGCTGGCTGCGCGGCCGCTCGGCCGAGCCCCAGGTCGCTTATTGAGCGGAATGTAAAACGGCGCCGTCGATGGCGGCGCCGCGATGGTCAGACCGGCCTGCAGTTCACGCCGCGCCCGTCAGGCGAAAACGCTCCATGCGCGAGATGATCTGGATGCGCGTGCGCACGCCGAGCCGCTGCAAAATCGCCGAGACGTGCTCTTTGACGGTGTTTTCCGTCAGGCCCAACTGGCGTGCAATCGACTTGTTCGGCAGACCTTCGAGCAGCAGCGCCAGCACCGAGCCCTGACGCGGCGTCAGCCCCAGTTCCGCCGGCGTGATCGGGATGCCGTGCGAAGCGCCGCCCTTGCCGTTGGTGCCGCCCATATCGTCTTCCGACGGGAAGGATGCATCGCCGCCAAAGATGCCGGCGACCGCCTTGGAGAAGGCATGCGCATCGGCGTGCTTGCCGATGAAGCCGATGGCGCCCAGCGCTTGGGCCTTGGCGACGATTTCCGGCGTGTTTTCCGCCGACATGAAGGCAAAGCGCGCTTCCGGCAGTTTGCCGCGCAGCTCGCGCATGGCGTCGAAGCCGGTGCAATCGGACAGCCACACGTCCAGCAGCACGACGTCCGGCCGGACCCCTTCTTCCACCAGCGCAAGCGCCTGGCGCCGGCCAATGGCCGCGTGCACCTGAACTTCAGGCAAGGCGTGCGCAAGAAACGTGGTCGTGCCAGACAAGGCGAGAGGGTGGTCGTCGACCACCAGCAGGCTACGCAGCGAGCTCGTCATTCTTATTCCCCGGTGAGGGCACTGCCCTCTTGTTGTTGTACGCGTGTCGACCCGGCGCGGGCGATGGCCGAGGGGCCGGGTGTCTCACCCGGTGCCGATCGACCGTCACGGTATCGTCCGCACGATGTTGCAGCGCACGATGAGCGGACGCTGGATGCGCGTCGGATCACCGCTGGCTGCCCACCCGACCCCTCGGGAGCGCGGACAATTATGGTGCTGAGATTATCAGAGCGCGCCAAAGCACGCCAACGGTTGCCCCTTCCTTTTATCGGCGCGACTGGGTTTTTTCCGGCACGCGTCGGCAAAATGCCACGGTGGCTGCAAAAGCGCCCGCGGCATGGCCGCGCAGGCGTCACACCCGATTTTCTCGGGGAACTCCGGCGCACTTGATAAAATGCCGCGATGAAAAACATCGTCATTCTCATTTCCGGACGCGGCTCCAATATGGAAGCCATTGTCCGCGCCTGTCAGGCAGAAGGTTGGTCGGGACGCATTGCCGCCGTCATTTCTAATCGGCCCGATGCGGCAGGACTTAAATTTGCCGCGTCGCACGGCATTGCCACCGCGGTGGTCGACCACAAGGCTTTCCCCGATCGCGACAGCTTTGACGCCGCCCTGGCGCAGGTGATCGACGGCTTTTCGCCTGATCTCGTGGTGCTGGCCGGTTTCATGCGAATCCTTACGCCCGGCTTTGTAAAGCGCTATGCGGGCCGCATGCTGAACATTCACCCGTCGCTGCTGCCGTGCTTCCCCGGTTTGCATACGCACGAGGCCGCGCTGGCCATGGGCGTGAAGGCGCACGGCGCCACGGTGCATTTCGTTACCGCTGACCTGGACCACGGCCCGATCGTGCTGCAGGCCGTCATTGACGTGCGTCAGGACGACACGCCGGATTCGCTGGCCGGGCGGCTGCTGGCGCAGGAACACACGATTTACCCGTGCCGTGCGCTGGTTCGTGGAAGGGCGGTTGTCGATCGAAGACGGTGTGGTGCGCGTCTCGCCGGACGAATCGCAGCTTGTCATTGGCGTCAACGCCCGGGAGGCAGCATGAGCCAGGATCGTCAGCGTTCGCGCGGCAACGGAAACGGCGGATCGGGCAACAAGCGCGCAGGTTCCGGTGGCGGTGGCTGGTATCGGGCGCCCCAGGGCAAGCCCGCGCCGCGCAGCGCTCCGCGCCCCGCACGGGCGTGCATGGCAGCCATCTGGAGCATCTCGACAAGGTGCTTGCGCGCCTGCTGCACTTTGCGGCACCCGCCGACATGGTGGTCAGCCAGTACTTTCGCGAGCACCACGAACTGGGCCACCGCGAGCGCGGCATCATCGCCGAAGCGGCGTTTGCGGTGCTGCGCCGAAAAGTGGAGTTCGGCCAGTTTGCGGAGAGCGGCACCGGCCCGGCGCGCCGTCGCCTCGTGCTGCTCGGCTTGTTGCAGACCGCCGGACGCGAGGCCATTGCCCTGTTCTTGAACCCGGCCGAAGCAGAATGGCTCGACCGCTGGGAAAACCGCGACCGCGCCGCGCTGGCGGCCCGCGTGCGCGCCAATCTGCCCGACTGGCTGTTCGACGCGCTGGTTGCCCAGCACGGTGCCGAGTTCACCGAAGCGCTGGCGCAAGCGTGGTTGACGCCAGCGCCGCTGGATCTGCGCGTGAACACGCTCAAGGGCGAGCGCGACGCCGTGCTCGCCACGCTGGCCGAAGCCGGTATCGAAGGCGCTGCGGCGCCGCTCTCGCCAGTGGGCATCCGCCTGGCGGGCAAGCCGGCGCTGAACAAGCTCGACATCTTCACCAACGGCACGGTCGAGGTACAGGACGAGGGCAGCCAACTGCTGTGCCAATTGCTGGCGCCCAAGCGCGGCGAGATGGTGGTCGATTTCTGCGCCGGGGCCGGCGGCAAGACCCTGGCGATTGGCGCAGCAATGCGCTCGACGGGGCGCCTGTATGCCTTTGACGTATCGGAAAAGCGCTTGTCGAACCTCGGCCCGCGCTTGGCGCGCAGCGGCCTGTCAAACGTGCATCCGAGCCGTATCGACAGCGAGCACGATGCCAAAGTCAAGCGCCTGGCGGGCAAGATTGATCGCGTGCTGGTCGATGCGCCGTGCAGCGGCTTGGGCACGCTGCGCCGCAATCCGGACCTGAAGTGGCGCCAGTCGGCGCAGGCCGTCGAGGAAATGTCGGCCAAGCAGCTGTCGATCCTGACATCGGCGGCGCGGCTGCTGAAGGCGGGTGGCCGCCTCGTCTACGCGACTTGCAGCGTCCTGGCGCGCGAGAACCAGCAGGTGGTGGAGCAGTTCCTGGCCGCGCATGAGGACTTCGTGCTCGTGCCCGCCGGTGAAGTGCTGGCCGCGCAGAAGATCGCGCTGGAAATGGGGCCCTACCTCGAGCTGTATCCGCACACGCACCAGACCGACGGCTTCTTCGCGGCCGTGCTGGAGCGCCGCGCATGATGGTGCGCCGCTTGAGTTGGCTGCTGGCCGCATGGCTGTTGTTTGCCGCAGGTGGCGTGGCTCAGGCCCGCAGCGCGCCGCCGGTGCAGCCGGCCAAGGGCACGGTGCAGGCCGCGTTCACGCCCGACGACGACATCGAAGGGTTGTTGGCCGATGCCATCGACCAGGCGCGCGAGCAGGTGCTGGTGCAGGCGTATCTGCTGTCGAACAAGGCGATTACCCGTGCACTGCTGGCGGCGCATCAGCGTGGCGTGGATGTGCGCGTGCTGGCTGACCGCGAGCAGATGACGCGCTCCGGCGGCAGCCGCGTGCCCGAGGTCGCCAACGCGGGCATCCCCGTCTGGCTGGAGGTGCGCTACAAGAACGCACACAACAAAGTCATCGTGATCGACCCGCGGGGTGCGCATCCGGTGTTGGTCACCGGCAGCTTCAACTTCACGCAGACTGCGCAGCGCGGCAATGCCGAGAACGTACTGATCGTGCGCGGCGACGCCGATCTCGCCCAGCGCTATGCCGCCAACTGGCAGAAGCATGCGGGTGACGCGTTGCCCTATCGGACCCAGTAAGGGTTCGCAATCACCCGTCAACCCAATGAACGGATTGCCGCTGAACCTGAACCACATCGCGCTGGGCCACATGCTCGACGACATCGTGTCCGATCTCGGTGGCCCGCGCTTCATCTGGCAGCTGGGCGTGCTGGTGCTGGTGCTCGTTGCCGCCTGGCTGGTTGCACGCCCGATTTCGCGGCGCCTGCATGCAGCGCATGTGAACGAGACGTTCGCCCTGCGTTTTGCCTGGTCGAGCCTCGAGCGGGCGATGTTCCCGCTGATCGGCTGGCTGCTGGTGGTGGGCGCGCGCTATGCCCTGGTCGGCACCATGCCGATCAGCGTGTTCCGGCTGGCCGCGGTGCCGCTGTTTGGCCTGGCGATCCTGTATCTCGGCTTCTACGTATTGCGCCGCGTGCTGTCGGCCAATGGCGAGCTGCATGGCATGCTGGTCGTTGCCGAGCGCGTGCTGACCACGCTGATGTGGATCGGCATGGTGCTCTACGTGCTGGGCGTGCTCGGCGATGTGGTCGATTATCTCGACGGCATCCGTTTTGCGCTGGGCGGCAAGCAGAAGGTGAGCCTGGCGGCCATGCTGATGGGCGTGGTGTGGATTCTCGTCACGGTGCTCGTGGCGATGTGGTTCGGCTCGTGGCTGGACAGCCGCATCACGCGTGCTTCAGCCATTGACGCCAACCTGAAGGTGGTGCTGTCGCGCGTGACCAAGGCGGTGCTGCTGCTGGTGTCGCTGCTGCTGAGCTTGTCGCTGGTGGGCATCGACCTGACGGTGCTGTCGGTGTTTGGCGGCGCGCTTGGCGTCGGCCTGGGCTTCGGCCTGCAGAAGATCGCGAGCAATTACGTCTCGGGCTTCATCATCCTGCTGGAGCGCTCGCTCAAGCTCGGCGATCAGATCACGGTCAGCACGTACACCGGCATCGTCACGCAGATCCGCACCCGCTACACCGTGGTGCGCAACGGCGATGGCGATACGCTTGTCCCCAACGAACTGATGGTCGCGCAGGCCGTGCAGAACCACAACGAGCGCGGCACCGTGCGCGTGGCGGTGCGCGTCCAGGCATCGTATGCCGCCGACCCGGAAGCCGTTCTGGCGCTGCTGGTGCAATGCGCCGAGGGCATCCCGCGTGTTCTTCCCGAGCCGGCGCCCGCCGCGTTCATGGCCCTCTTTGCCGACAGCGGCATCGAGTACGAACTCGGCGTGTGGATCGGCGATCCCCACAACGGCAAGCTTGGCGTGCAGTCCGACCTGAACCGGGCGATCTATCGCCGCTTCAAGGAGGCGGGTATCGACATTCCGTATCCCCAGCGCGAAGTGCGTGTCCTCGGGCCGCTGGCCTTGCAGGGCGCGTCGGGCACTTCAGGTGATGCGGCAGCCGCATCTGGCTCCTCCGTGCCGTCCTAACATATCTGCAGGGGGAACGGTGCGCCCTTGTCTGAGGTCAAATCGGCGGTTTTCCCCCATGGAATAGAGGGGCTATTCGGTTAAAATGCTGAATGCTCCCTCGTAGGATCAGACGGCCCCTCGCAAAGGCATAGCACTTGCGACAAGGCGCCGCGAATACCTTGTATTGCGCTGGGGCGGAGGTCATATAAGCGGCGGCCGAAAGCTCGCCGATGTGACGCAAGTCGGGTGCCAGCACCCGAGTCCCCGCCAACCCGACCCCATTGTCGTAACGCTGCGACAGCGGATGGCCTTAAGAGGCAACCAAGTCTGGTTTATGGACCAAGGGTTGCTTTGATCACCCGAGTTGACCACGGAGAACACTTTGATCGACTCCTTTCTGACTTTCCTTGCTAACGGCACCCTGGATTGGGCCTGGTGGCAAATTCTGATTTTCACGCTGGTGATGACGCACATCACGATCGCCAGCGTCACGATTTTTCTGCACCGCTGCCAGGCGCACCGTGCGCTGGACGTGCATCCCATCGCCGGTCACTTCTTCCGTTTCTGGCTGTGGCTGACGACGGGCATGGTCACCAAGGAATGGACCGCCATTCACCGCAAGCACCACGCCAAGTGCGAAACCGAAGAGGATCCGCACAGCCCGCAGACCCGTGGCATCCGCAAGGTGCTGATGGAAGGCGCTGAGCTGTATCGCGCCGAGGCCAAGAACAAGGAAACGATCCAGAAGTTCGGCCACGGTACGCCGGACGATTGGGTCGAGAGGAACGTGTATTCGAAGTTCACGTGGCAAGGCGTCGGTTTGATGCTGATCCTCGACGTGCTGATGTTTGGTGCGCTGGGCCTGACGGTGTGGGCCGTGCAGATGCTGTGGATCCCGATCCACGCTGCCGGCATCATCAACGGTCTGGGCCACTTCTGGGGCTACCGCAACTTCGACTGCGAAGACGCTTCGACCAACGTGTCGCCGTGGGGCATCATCATCGGCGGCGAAGAGCTGCACAACAACCACCACACGTACGCCACGTCGGCCAAGTTCTCGGTCAAGTGGTATGAGTTCGACATCGGCTGGGGCTACATCCGCGCGCTCGAAATCGTCGGTTTGGCGAAGGTCAAGAAGGTGGCGCCCAAGGCCCGCTTTGGCGACGTGAAGCCGGTCGACCAGAACACGCTGGAAGCCATCATCGCCAACCGCTACGACGTGATGGCCCGCTATGCCAAGACCGTCAAGGCGGCCTATCGCCAAGAGCTGGCCAAGCTGAAGGATTCGCGCGCTGTCGAGTACCGCGCACTGAAGCCGGCCCGCAAGTGGTTCCACCGCGACGAGACCAAGCTTGGCGCGCCGCAGCGCGAGCAGCTCTCGCAAATCGTGTCGGACCACTCCGCGCTGCACACCTTCGTTGAGATGCGCCGCGAGCTTGGCGCACTGTGGGGCCGTTCGAACGCCACGCGCGAGCAACTGCTGCATCAGCTGCAGGAATGGTGCAAGCGTGCCGAGGAAAGCGGCATCCACGCGCTGCAGGAATTCGCTGTTCGCCTGCGCCGCTACGCCTGAGTTTCTTGTTTCATAGGTGAAGCCCCGCTCCGCAGCGGGGCTTTTCTTTGGGTAAACTGCCCCAACTCACATTTTTAACAAGCCGCGACAATGTATCGCGGTGCCAGTCCTCCTCACACGCCGTCCGTTTCATTGCCGCGCCAGCTTCTTGGCGCCTTCACAGCGCGAATGGACGCGGAGACCACCATGGAAACCCACATCAAGACGGTTGAATTCGAGCGCCCGATATGCTTTCCGAGGCGCAATCCGGCGCAAGCTGCGTCGCCCACGCCTGGGCCAAGGTGCCGCCGGTGCTGTCGCGCGAGGAACGCGACGACCTGAAAGCCCGCATCAAGCGCCTGCTCAAGGAGCGCGAGGCCGTGTTGGTTGCGCACTACTACGTTGACGCCGACCTGCAGGACTTGGCCGAAGAAACCGGTGGCTGCGTATCCGATTCGCTGGAAATGGCGCGCTTTGGCCGTGATCATTCGGCCAAGACATTGGTCGTGGCGGGCGTGCGCTTCATGGGCGAGACCGCCAAGATTCTGAGCCCCGAGAAGACCGTGCTGATGCCGGATCTTGACGCCACCTGCTCGTTGGATCTGGGTTGCCCGCCGGATGAGTTCGCTGCCTTCTGCGATGCGCATCCGGATCGCACCGTGGTCGTCTATGCCAATACCAGCGCCGCCGTGAAGGCGCGCGCAGACTGGATGGTGACTTCGTCCATCGGCCTGAAGATCGTGCAGCACCTGCATGCACAGGGTAAGAAGATCCTGTGGGCACCGGATCGTCATCTCGGCAGCTACATTCAGAAGCAGACCGGTGCCGACATGCTGATGTGGCAGGGCTCGTGCCTTGTGCACGACGAATTCAAGGGCGTCGAGCTTGACCTGCTGCGTGCCGAACACCCGAACGCGAAGATTCTCGTGCATCCGGAATCGCCGGAATCGGTGGTGGCGCAGGCCGATGTGGTGGGTTCGACTTCGCAGCTCATTGCGGCAGCGCAGTCTTGTCAGCGCAGGAATTCATCGTGGCCACCGACAACGGCATCCTGCACAAGATGCGCATGGCGGCTCCGGGCAAGCGCTTCATCGAGGCTCCGACGGCGGGTAACGCTGCTACCTGCAAGAGCTGCGCGCATTGCCCCTGGATGGCGATGAACGCGCTGACCAATCTGGCAGAGGTGCTGAAAACGGGTCGCAACGAAATCCACGTCGATCCGGCCATCGGGCAGCAAGCCGTGGTCTGCATCGACCGCATGCTCGACTTTGCCGCGCGCGAGAAAGCCGCGGTTCGCCCGCAAGGCGACCTGGCCGCCAACGCACAACTCTTTCAAGGAATCGGCCCGGCATGACGGCAACCCAGATCAACACGACAAGTCTTGTCCCTTCGGCTGAGGCAATTTTCGATAGCTTTGGTCCGGCGCTGCGCGAGGCGTTGTCCGCCAACGTGGCTGCGGCCATTGCCGAAGACGTCGGCACGGGGGACCGCACCGGCTTGCTGATCCCCGCCGATCGCCATGCGCGCGCGCGGGTGATCGTCCGCGAGGACGCTGTGCTGTGCGGCACGCCTTGGTTTGACGCGTGCATGCGGGCCGTTGATCCGACGCTGCGCGTTACGTGGCGCCAGCACGAAGGCGACCGCATGGCGCCCAATTCGGTGGTGTGCGAGATCGAAGGCCCGGCGCGCTCGCTACTGACGGCCGAGCGCCTGTCGCTGAACTTTCTGCAATTGCTTTCCGGTGTGGCGACAACGACGTCGCGTTACGCCGAGGTCATTGCCGGCACGCGCGCCCGCGTGCTCGACACGCGCAAGACGCTGCCGGGTCTGCGCCTGGCGCAGAAGTACGCCGTGCGGATCGGTGGCGGTGAGAATCAACGCCTGGCGTTGTACGACGGCATCCTGATCAAGGAAAACCATATCGCGGCGGCAGGTGGTGACGGCGGCCCTGCGCGCGGCGCAGGCGTTGAATGCCGGCGTGACGATCCAGGTTGAGGTGGAAACGCTCGCGCAGCTGGATGAGGCACTGGCGGCCGGTGCCACGTCCGTGCTGCTCGACAATTTCGAGCCGGCTGCGATGCGCGAGGCTGTGCGCGTGACCGCAGGCAGGGCGCTGCTGGAGGTGTCCGGCGGCGTGAACATCGAGACGATCCGCCTGTTTGCTGAAACGGGCGTAGACCGCATCTCCGTCGGCGCGCTCACGAAAGACGTGCGCGCAACCGACTTCTCTTTGCGGATCGTCGACTAAGCCCAGGCCTCAGCGTTTCCGGGCGATTTGCCGATGGGTCGGCTGCATGACCGTCGGCAGCGCCTTGGGCAGCGTTTCAGGGTAGTCGCGCGAGAAATGCAGGCCGCGGCTCTCATGCCGTGACAGCGCGCTGTCGACGATCAGCGAGGCGGCCTCGACGAGGTTGCGCAATTCCAGCAGATCGTGGCTCACGCGGAAGTTGGCGTAGTACTCCGTAATTTCTTCGCGCAACAGGGCAATGCGGTGCTGCGCGCGCTCAAGCCGCTTGTTCGTGCGCACGATGCCGACGTAGTTCCACATCATGCGGCGCAGTTCGTCCCAGTTGTGCGACGACGACTTCCTCATCGGGATCAGTCACGCGGCTTTCGTCCCATGCGGGAATCTGCACCGATGTTGGGCCGGAGGCCGGTTGCGCGAGGATGTCTTCCGCCGCGCCGCGCCCGATCACCATGCATTCGAGCAACGAATTGCTCGCCAGGCGGTTGGCGCCGTGCAGGCCGGTGTAAGCCGTCTCGCCGACGGCGTACAGGCCAGCGATATCCGTGCGGCCAAGATGGTCCGTCACCACGCCGCCGCACGTGTAGTGCGCTGCCGGCACGACCGGAATCGGTTGGCGCGTGATGTCGATGCCAAGCTCCAGGCAGCGCGCCATGATGGTCGGGAAATGTTCCTTGAGGAACGCCGGGCTCTGATGGCTGATGTCGAGATAGACGCAGTCCAGGCCGCGCTTCTTCATCTCGAAGTCGATGGCGCGGGCGACGATATCGCGCGGCGCCAGCTCCGCTCGCTCATCGTGCGCAGGCATGAAGCGCGTGCCGTCGGGCAGGATCAGCTTGCCGCCTTCGCCGCGCACGGCTTCGGTAATCAGGAAGGACTTTGCGAACGGGTGGTACAGGCACGTGGGGTGGAACTGGATGAACTCCATGTTCGCCACACGGCAGCCGGCGCGCCATGCCATGGCGATGCCGTCGCCGCTGGCCGTGTCCGGATTCGTCGTATAGAGATAGACCTTGCCCGCACCGCCCGTGGCCATCACGGTTTGGCTCGCGGTAATCGTCTTGACGTGGCCCGACGCAATGTCGAGCGCGTACAGGCCATGGCAGCGCATGCCGGGCAGACCCAGCTTCGCGTCGGTAATCAGGTCGATCGCGAAATGGTCTTCCAGCAGCGTGATGTTCGGGTGATTGCGCACCTTCTCAACCAGCGTCGTGACCACGGCATGGCCGGTGGCATCGGCGGCGTGGATGATGCGTCGATGGCGATGGCCGCCTTCACGTGTCAGGTGGAAGCCGAGTTCGGCCTGCTCGTCGCGCGTAAAAGGCACGCCATGGCCAATCAGCCATTCAATGGCAGCGCGGCCGTTTTCGACGATGTACCGCGTAGCGGCCTCATCGCACAGTCCTGCCCCGGCAATGAGCGTGTCGTCGACGTGCTCGTCATGGCTGTCACCTGAATCGAGCACTGCGGCAATGCCGCCCTGTGCCCAATCGCTGGCGCCTTCCGGCAGGCTGCGTTTGCTGATGACGACCACGCGACGGTGATCGGCTAGGTGCAGGGCGACGGTCAAGCCCGCCGCCGCTGCCAACAACGGCAACATCGAAATTCATGGAAGACGCGGGATGCGGTGGGCGCGGCTGGAGGTAACACAGTCGCGTGTCAATCGGAAAGAGAAGCAGTGTACACCGCAGCATGCGCCAAACAGCAGGCAACAAAAAACCCGCCTGAGAGCGGGTTTTTGCTGTCGGTCATGCCGACGGAAACAAGATGCGCAATCCGCGAGGATTACTTGATCTTGGTTTCCTTGTAAGCGACGTGCTTGCGGGCGACGGGATCGAACTTCATGATCTCCATCTTTTCCGGCTTGGTGCGCTTGTTCTTGGTGGTCGTGTAGAAATGACCCGTACCTGCGGTCGATTCCAGCTTGATCTTGTCGCGTCCGCCTTTGCTGGCCATGTTTAACTCCTAATTAGACTTCGCCGCGTGCGCGCAGGTCCACGAGCACTTCGTCGATGCCTTTTTTATCGATCAGGCGCAGACCAGCGTTCGAGACGCGCAGGCTCACCCAGCGGTTTTCGGATTCGACCCAGAAGCGGCGATTCTGCAGGTTCGGCAGAAAACGGCGCTTGGTCTTGTTGTTTGCGTGGGAAACGTTATTGCCGACCATCGGCGCTTTCCCGGTCACTTGACAGACGCGTGCCATGGAGCACTCCCAACTAAATTCGTTGGCTACAGTTTGCGACCGGGCGCTGGGACCAAAACCAAGCGCAGCGCCACTGTAGAGGTGGGACTTCAGCGAAACGCGGATTATACACACAAAACAGCTGACAAATCAACGAGATCGATGGATTGCTGTTGGGCACCGCGCGATGCGGCCTGGGCATTACATTTTGCCGTGTTCCAGAAAGCCGTAGACATCGCTGCGGCCAACGATCATGTGATCCAGAACGATCACATCGAGCGTGGCCAGTGCACGGCGCAGTTCGCGTGTCAGGGTGATGTCGGACTCGCTGGGTTCGGTGTTGCCGGTAGGGTGGTTGTGGGCAAGGATCACTGCGGCTGCATTGTGATGGAGTGCGCGCTTGGCGATCTCGCGCGGGTAGACGCGGGCTTCGGTCAGTGTGCCGCGGAAGAGTTCTTCCCAGGCGATCAGCCGGTGCCGTACATCTAGAAAGAAGCAGGCGAAGACTTCGTGCGGCCGGTGGCCGAGTGTCAGGCGCAGAAAATCCTTCACGCTTTGTGGAGACTCGAAGGTCTGCCCCTGGGTGAAGTCTTCCTTCAGCACGCGCCGGGCAACTTCCAGCAGCGCGTGCAGCTGTGCGTACTTGGCGGGGCCCATACCGTTGATCGACGAGAACTCCTCTTGTGAGGCATGGCACAGCCGCCCAAGTGATCCAAAGTGCGCCAGCAGTTCGCGAGCGAGGTCGACGGCGCTTTTGCCCGGCATGCCGACGCGCAGGAAGATGGCCAGCAGCTCCGCATCGAGAGGGCGGCGGGGCCGTGGGCGAGCAGCTTTTCTCGGGGCCGCTCGTGGGCGGGCCAGTCGACGATTGCCATAGGATGCGATGAACGGAAGAAAGGCCCTGCCAGCGGGAGTGCGGCGCGCGACACGCCTGCGGCCGCGCGGATGGCTGACGTACAATAACGGGTTACTTTTTGGTCAAGCAGGTTGAGCGTGCAAAATTTGGTGAACGAGGCGTCCGCGACGGCGCCAGGCGGCGCAGGCAAGGTGGTCGGCCCAGATTCATTTCTGACGCTGCACTACCGCATCGCGCTGGAAAACGACACGGATATCGTCACCACCTTCGACGACAAGCCGGCCACGCTGCTGCTCGGCCAAGGCCAGATGGCGCCGACGCTGGAGCAGGCGTTGCTCGGTATGCGCGAGGGCGAGCGCACGGCATTCCGCCTGGCGCCTGAGCATGCGTTCGGTCCGCGCAATCCGGAACTGCAACGCTGTGTCGCTCCTGGCCACGCTGCGGGAAAACTCTTCGTTCGAAGAGGACTACCAGCCGGGCGACCTGGTTGAATTCAATGCGCCCAGCGGCGGCAAATATGCCGGCGTGCTGAAGGAAGTCGGCGAGACCTCCGCGCTGTTCGACTTCAACCATCCGCTGGCCGGCCAGACGATCGTGTTCGAAGTCCAGCTGATCGGCATTCTTTGATATGAGCAATGCCGTGAACGTCCCGCTCGATCCCATTGATCCTGTCACTCAGGCAGACGCCGAGGTCCTGCTGGCGCAGCCACGCGGCTTCTGTGCTGGCGTGGATCGTGCCATCGAAATTGTCGAGCGCGCCCTGGAGCTGTTTGGCGCCCCCATTTACGTGCGTCACGAGATCGTCCACAACGCCTATGTGGTGGGCGATCTGCGCAACAAGGGCGCGGTGTTCGTGCAGGAACTCGATGATGTGCCTGTGGGCGGCACGGTGATCTTCAGCGCGCACGGTGTGTCGCGGGCGGTGCGTGAGG
>NZ_JAPNUG010000024.1:0-39798 GCF_036631435.1 Ralstonia sp. 1B3
TCGCGATTGAATCGGGCGGACGTGTGCAGTGGGTCCACAGCGGCGAGGTCTCCTTGCGTAGCGCAGACGCGGAGCAGCCATGACACGCCTGAAGGCCTCTGCCGCGCACGCCGCCCCCGCCCGTCCGCTGTTGCTGATCGACGCGGGCAATACGCGCATCAAATGGGCGTGGATTGCCGGTGGTGCCGATGCCGAACTCGCCCTGCCGGAGGAGCCCGGCGGCACGCCCTGGCAGCATGCCGGCGCCCGCGCGCACGATCGATTGGCCGAACTGGTGGAAGACTGGCGCGATTGCCACGCCGCCGGCGTTGCGCCGCCCGAGGTGTGGATCAGCGCGGTGGCCGGTCCGGCACTGCGCGATGCACTCACCGCGCGCATCGCCCGCGTGTTCGACGGCGCGCGCGTGCGCATTGCGGCATCGGAAGACGCCACCGCTGGCCTGCGCAATGGGTATCGCGACCCGTCGCAGCTCGGCACTGACCGATGGGTCGGCGCGGTCGGCGCCCGCCATCTGTGGCCCGACACCGCCCTTCTGCTCGTGACGGCTGGCACCGCCACCACGCTCGACATCGTCACGCCGGATGGCCTGTTTGCCGGTGGCCTGATCCTGCCCGGCCTCACATTGATGATGCGCGCGCTGTCCCGCAACACGGCGCAGTTGCCCGAAGTCGATGTCAGCTACCTGAGTGCGGGCGACGTCGTGGCACCACCCTGGGCCGACAACACGCAAGACGCCATCGCGCTGGGCTGCGTCATCGCGCAGGCGGGCGCGATTGCGCAGACGTGGATGGCACTGCAAAAGCAGCATCCCGGGCCGGCACGCTGCGTGCTGAGCGGCGGGGCGCGCGCTGCGCTGGGGCCGCATCTGCGCATGCCGTTCCAGATGCACGATAATCTCGTGCTGCTCGGCCTGCAGGTGCTGGCGCGCGCGAGCCGGGAAGGTGCCGCGACGCTGGCGTAGCCTCACTTGGCCGCGCTGTCTTCACCTGACGTCTTACCGTTGCTGCTGCTGTGTTCCTGCATTCCGAACCAACCCCCGAATCCACGTCCGTTCGCACCATGACGCTTCGCCTCGCCCTGCTGCTCCTGCTGCTCGTCAACGGCGTTCTGCTCGCGGCCAATACCGGCGTGTTCGGGCCCGAAGTGTCCAAGGCGTGGTTCGAAAGCGAGCGCGAGCCTGACCGCATGCGCCGCCAGATCCGTACCGAAGAGATCCGTATTCTCGAGCCGGCACCCGCTTCTGCTCCAGCCGGCGGCGTACCGAAATCGGCGCCGGCCTCGTCGTCAGCCGCTTCCACGCCTGTCGCGTCGGGCCCACAGGCCAACATCGAACGCACGGCTCTGATCTCCGCCACCACCGCTGACAGCGGCGGCAGTTGCACCGAACTCGGCGGCCTGACCGAAGCACAGGCCACGCGCGGCCTCGATCAGATCAAGCAACTGGCGGGCGTGCAGGTTGAGCGCATCACGCGGCAGGAAGACAACCGCTGGTGGGTCCACATGCCGGCCCGCGACACGCGCGACGACGCCGATCGCAAGGTGGCCGAACTCAAGCGCCGCAACGTGGCGGATTCAGCCATCGTGCAGGAAGGCAATACGTTTGTGGTGTCGCTGGGCCTGTTCCGCGACAAGGAGCGCGCGCAGCAGCGTCTGGACGAACTGCGCGCCAAGGACGTGCGCACGGCCGTGGTCACGCAAACACGCCGGCTTGGCGCGCAGACCACGCTGCGCGTGACCACCACCGCCGATGCGGCTTCGGGCGTCGCAGCCCAGCTGGCCGCACTCAAGAAAAACCTGGGCGCCGAAGACCTGCACGCTTGCGCGGCGGTCACGGCATCGCGCTAAACGCTCAAGACGTCGCGCGCACGCGCTTGAGCAGCGCCGTCGTCGAGCGATCGTGCTCGAACGGAATCGCCAGCGCCGTGCCGCCCCAGCTGCGCACCACACGCGTTTCTTCCAACGCATCGATGTCGTAGTCGCCGCCTTTCACGTAGATGTCAGGGCGCACGCGCTTGATGAGTTCGACCGGCGTGCGCTCGGCAAACACCACCACCAGACTCACCGCTTCGAGGGCGGCCAGCACGGCAAGGCGATCGTCCTGTGTGTTCAGCGGGCGGTCGTCGCCCTTGCCGAGCATCCGCACCGAGGCGTCGGTGTTCACGCCCACCACGAGCGACGCGCCAAGCGCACGCGCCTGCGCCAGATACGTGGCGTGACCGCGATGCAGGATGTCGAACACGCCGTTGGTGAAGACCAAGGGGCGCGGCAAGGCGCGCACGCGGGCTTCCACGTCGGCGGCGTCGCAGATCTTCTGTTCAAAGGCGGGTGCGGGCTGGCGAGCGGTCATGGCAAAAGCGGAATCGGAGTGGAAAACAAAACGGCCCATCGAATCGATGGGCCGCTGGCTGCCAGTGGCAAGGATCAGGCAGCTTGTTCGGCCGAGCCGAGCAGACGTGCGTTCAGTTCCTTGCGGTAGCGGTTCAGGTCTTGCACGGTTTCAAAGGTGCGCTCGAACAGCAGGCCCATGTTGTGCAGGATGCGCTCGATGACCTTCTTTTCCCAGCCGGCGTCGAACTTGATCTGCTCGTCCAGCCAGTGCTCCAGCCAATCCGGGTTCGGCAGGCGCGACTGCACCGTGTCTTGTGGGAACAGCGCCTTGTTGACGTGCAGGTTGGTCGGGTGAAGCGGCTTTTCGGTGCGACGCGCCGAGGCCATCAGCACGCCGATCTTGGCGAATGCGCTGCGCGCGCTGTCGCCAAACTGGCCGAGATATTTCTTCATGTAGCGCAGGTAGGCGCCGCCGTGGCGGGCTTCGTCCTGCGACAGATGCTTGTAGATCGCCTTGATGACCGGCTCGGTGTGCCATTCGGAGGCACGGCGGTACCAATGGTTCAGGCGGATTTCGCCGCAGAAGTGCAGCATCAGCGTTTCCAGCGGCGGAGCCGGATCGAACTCGAAGCGCACGTTGTGCAGCTCTTCCTCAGTCGGCACGAGGTCCGGGCGGAAGCGGCGCAGATACTCCATCAGCACCAGCGAGTGCTTCTGCTCTTCAAAGAACCACACGCTCATGAAGGCCGAAAAATCGGAGTCGTGACGATTGTCACGCAGGAACATCTCGGTGGCCGGCAGGGCTGACCACTCGGTGATGGCATTCATCTTGATGGTCTGCGCTTGCGCGTCGGTCAGCAGCGACGCATCGAACGTGTCCCACGGAATATCCTTTTCCATATTCCAGCGGACCGCTTCCAACGACTTGAACAATTCGGGATAGAGCATGGTAAGCCTTTGAATTTGCAGGCGGATTCTAGCAGACATGCTTGACCGGGCCCTGTTTTTCGTGGTTGCCCGAGCAAAGTTCTGTGTCTGCCCGTTTCCTCGTGACAACAGGCCTGCCGATGCCACAGTTGCAAGGTGGCTTGGCGACCCCTGACGCACGACGCAGTCGCGCGTTGTCTCGCGGTACACCGCGATGTGATCGGCAGCACGCGGCCACCGTCTTTTGTGTCGGACCGGGTCATCGCCCGGCGAGTTCTTCAGTATAGAAAGTGCAGCGATCCGTGCGGCGGATGGCGCGCCACGCATACCGCACATCCCACATGGGGCGACCCCGGCGCGTTATACCCTAGACTGAAGACAAACTCCCGCTCGCCGGCTGAGCGTCCGCTTTTGGAGGATCGCCATGTTGTTTTCTGCCACCGCGTCCGCACGTCGTCCGCGCCTGCAACTGCACACGTCGGGCGTCCTGCGTCGGCACCATCTGCTCATGATCGCTATTGCGATTGCCATTGCGGTCATTGCATTGCTGCTGCCCCGCACGGGGCACGCTGCAACGGCCGGCGTCGCCGCTGCAGCACACGCGCCGGCCGCTGCAGGTGCCTGCCCCGCCAGCCTGAATTTTCGCGTCAAGCGCCTGCAGGACGACGCGCCACAAGACCTTTGCCAGTACGCCGGCCGCGTCCTGCTGGTCGTCAACACCGCGAGCTATTGCGGCTACACGCATCAATACGAAGGGCTCGAAGCGCTGTACGCAAAGTACCGTGACAAGGGGCTGACGGTGCTGGGGTTTCCGTCCAACGACTTCCAGCAAGAACCCGGCAACAGCAAGCAGATCGCCGACTTTTGCTACAACACGTACGGCGTGAAGTTTCCGATGTTCTCGAAGACGGCTGTGGTGGGGGCGAGCGCGTCGCCGCTGTATGCGTGGCTGGCGACGCAGACGGGCCAGCCGCCCAAGTGGAATTTCCACAAATACCTGCTGGACCGCACCGGCCGCGTGGCGGCGGTGTTCCCGAGCAGCGTCGAGCCGAGCGACCCAGCGCTCATCAAGCGCATCGACGCGTTGCTGGCTGAACCGTCGACACGGTCGTCGCGCTGATCAGGCTGCGCGCATCGTGTCCGGAATCGCGCCGTACAGGAACGCTGCCAGTTCGTCGCGGCGCGCCTGCACATCGCGCTCTCCCAGGTCGATCAATTCCTGCGTGAACTCCGGCTCAAGAGCAGATAGCTGGCGAATGCCGCCCCCGCGCCTCAGTGCCGCCCAGCGGCTTGAGCAGTGCGCGCACCGTGCCCGGCAGGCGCTGCACGTGGCGGGAAGCAATCAGTTCGATGCGCTCGGACGGCGCCATGACCAGCACCTCGATCTTGCGCCAGCCGTCGCGTGCGTCGGCAATCTCGGGGTTGCGGGCCACCATGGCGTTGACGTGTTGCAGCCGCTCGATATCGGCCGAAAGCCCGTCGAGAAAGATGCTCGCCAGCGCCTGCCCGGCAATCTGCGCCAGCGACGGATAACCCGACGCCGGTACCGTGTCGTACCAGCCCGGCTGCGAGCGGGACGCGGCACCCACCACCAGAATGCGATTCGCGCCCAGATGAATGGCGGGGCTCAACGGCGACATCTGCCGCATCGTGCCGTCGCCGAACCATTCGTCGTTCCCTTCGAGCGGCACCGGCTCGGCCGGGAAGACGAACGGGATGCTCGACGACGCCAGCATGTGCGACACGCCGATCTGATCCGACACCGCAATCCGCTGCGACCGCCGCCACGGCAGCACCACGTGCGGCGATTGATAGAACGTGACGTGACGCCCCGTGGTGTAAGACAGCGCGGTGATGGCCAGCGCGCGCAGCGCTCCGGCGTCGAATGCAGCCTGCACCTGCTGACCGTCGTGTTGCGATTCAAGCAGCTCGCGCAGCGGTGTGTTGTCGAACAGCGCGCGCGGCGTGCGGCCGGTCATCCAGCCGAACGCCAGTGCGGTCAGCCAGCGCGCGCCGCTGGAGCCGACGCGGCCGACGTCCGTGCGATAGACGCGATCGGCATGCAGGCTGCCCCAGAGCTGGGTCAGCGCCTCGGTAGCGAGCGTGAAATCCTGCGCGCCGCGTGCGAGGCCCAGACTGTTGATCGCGCCCGCCGATGTCCCGCAAATGACGTCGAACGGCGTGCGCGCCACATCCGGCGCATACTCGCGCGCCAACCCTGCGATGCCGCGCAGCACGCCGACCTGATAGGCGGCACGCGCGCCGCCGCCCATCATCAAGAGTGCAGTGCAGTCTGTCGACATCAATCAGGGCGCGTCGTTGTTGGGCTTATGCGATGCAGACTTCGCCGGCGCTTTCTTGGCAGCGGCCTTTTGGTGGCGGGCTTCGCCGTCTTGCCTGCAGGCGTCTTGGCGGCCGGCTTCTGCGCCGACTTGGCGGCAGCGCGTTTGGGCTTGGCCGGCGCCGGCGTGCCTTCGATATCTTCCGGCGCGGCATCCAGGCCTTCCGCGCCAGGGGCGCCGCCAAACCCGGGGAAGCCGCCCGGGAAGCCCGGCATCAGGTTTTGCGGCATCGGCATGGCCGCCGCCGCGGAGCTGGCGATCTGGTTGAACTGCTGCTGCAGCATGTTCCACCACGGTGAAGGGTCAAGCGCGGCCGCGGCCGCGGCGGCGCGGGCGGCTGCTTGTGCCTGCGCAGCGGCCTGGGCTTGAGCCTGGGCATTCTCGGCGCGGGCTTCGGCCTGATCGTCGTCGGTGTCTTCTTCCGCCTCGTCTGCGTCTTCAGGCGGTTCGTCTTCGGCCGGCTTGGCCGTGGCGGCGGTGTGCGGCCAAGCAGGTTTGGATGCCTCGTCGGAAGACGATGCCGACGAGGACGCGTCCGGCGTCAGCCCGTCGAACGCAGACTTCATGGCCTCGGGCGACAGTGCGGAGCCGAACGTCTGCAAGGCCACCAGCGTGGCGCGCTGCACCTCCAGGCCCTGGATTGCCGTGCGCAGCAGGCTGGCGTTCAGTTGCAGCCAGCTCTCCACGGCGCGCAGGTCGTGGATGCGCTTGTCGATTTCCTCAAGATCCATCGGCGGCGCGGCAAAGCTCGCCATGTTGGGCATGCCGCCACCGGCCATCCCGGCAAAGCCGCCCCCACAACTTGCGCAAGAATTCAAAACCGCCTTCGGCGAAATTGGGCATCTGGGTGAACATGGTGTCTCCTACAAATCGGTCGAGGGTCGGGCGCGCTTGCGAGTCTTCATCTTCAATCACGCGCCGTCGAACGTGGGCGGACGTTTCTGGCGCAGGCTCGCAATGCCCTCGCGCACGTCGGGGCCCGCAAAACCCATGAATTCAAGCGCCAGCGACGTATCGAAACTTGGGCCGGCCATGCGCAGCCAGTTGTTCAGCGCGTACTTTGTCCAGCGGATGGCCGTCTGCGAACCGGCCGCCAAGCGCTCGGCGACTTCGAATGCGCGGTTGACGAGTTCCGATTCGGGCACGGCCAGCGAAACCAGCCCGATGCGCTCGGCCTCCTCGCCGGTCATGGATTCGCACAGCAGCAGGTAATACTTGGCCTTGGCCATGCCGCACAACAGCGGCCAGACAATCGCGGCATGGTCGCCCGCCGCCACGCCCAGGCGCGTGTGGCCGTCGACGATGCGTGCATCCTTCGCGGCGATCGAAATATCGGCCAGCAATCCGGCGACCAGCCCTGCCCCCACGGCCGGGCCGTGCATGGCGCTGACAATCGGCTTGTCGCAGTTGATGACGTTGTAGACGAGGTCGCGCGCCTCGTGCCAGACCCGCGTGCGCACCTCGAAGTCGTCGGCCATCTGCTCGACGAGGTGCAGATCGCCGCCGGCCGAGAAGCCCTTGCCCTCACCGCGGATCAGCGCGACGCGCACCGACGGCTCGGCGGACACATCGCGCCAGATTTCCGCCAGCTCGCGGTGCAGGCCGGCATCGGCGGTGGACAGCTTGCGGTTGGCGGACTGCGCCGCACCCATCACGATTTCGAGGATCGGGCCGTGCTGGACGAGCGTCAGCGCCTGGTAGCGGGCAAAGCGGGGAGCGAGCGAGGTCATGGCGTCCGAGGTAATGGATCAAGCATAGCGGATGAGACTGCGCGTGCAACGCGGGATGTGCGCCATCGTCACCGTCACTGTCACTTCGCGGTATCGGCCAGGTGCCATTGGCCGCGGCGGATCTGCGCCATCACGCGGGCACGCTGGTCCAGGCCGACGTGGTCTTGCGGGCTCATGTTGACCACGCCAGTGCTGGTCGGCAGATCGCGCACCTGCTCCAGTGCGTCGCGCAGCGCCTCACGAAAGGCCGGGGTGCCCGGCTTGGCGCGCTTGAGGGCCACCGGCACCGCACGCTGCAACAGCAAGCCGATGTCGCCCGTGTAGGCGGCGAAGATCGACACGCTGCCCTTGCCAAAGGCGGCCTCGTAGCGATGGGCAAAATCCATCGCCTGCTTCTTGGTCGGATTGGCGTCGGGCAACTCGGCCGCAACCATCACGGGGCCGGTCGGCACGTAGGCGCCTTCGCAGTCCTTGCCGCACAGCTTGACGAAATCGTTGTTGGAAACGCCGTGGTTGAAGTAGATCTTGCCGGTGTAGCCGCGCTCAGCCAGCGCGCGGGCCGGCAGTGCGGCGGGCGTTCCGGAGCCGCCAATCACCACCGCATCAGGCTTGTTGGCCAGCAGATGCAGCACCTGCGCGGTCACGCTGTTGTCGGTGGGCGAAAAGCGCTCCGTATCAGTGATGCGGATGTGCTTGAGATCGGCAAAGCGCTGCACCTCCGCAAGGAAGGCCTCGCCGAGCGCGTTGGCAAAACCGATGTAGGCGATCGTCTTCACGCCGTGCGCTGCGGCGTGCTCCGCAATGAGCGACGCCATGTGTGAGTCCGAATGCGGCGTCTTGAAGATCCAGCGCCGCTTGGCATCCATCGGCTCGATCAAGCGGGCAGACGAGGCCAGCGAGATGACGGGCGTCTTGCCTTCGGCCGCCGCGTCGATCATCGCCAGCGTATTCGGCGTCGTGGACGAGCCGACGATCACGTCAACGTTCGACTCGCTCATCAGCTTGCGCGTGTTGGTGACCGCGCGCGTGGTGTCCGACGCATCGTCGAGCACGATCACGTCGACTTTTTCACTGCCGATCTCGCGCGGCCACAGCGTGGTGGCGTTCTTCTCGGGCTGCCCCAGCGACGCCTGCGGCCCGGTGGCCGACACCGTGACCCCGATACGAATATCCGCCAGCGCGGCGGAAGACAACAAAGCCAAACCAGCCAGTACGCCTGCGTGTCGCCGCTTCGGTCGCTGCATTGGGGTCTCCTCCCGTGGTTTGGCAGTGAGCGTAGCGGTTTTGCGGCGGTTTGGCGATGCGGAGTCGCCCAGGCTGGACAGGTTCAGGCAGCGAGCGCCGTGATGCCGGCGCGCGGCAGTGCATCCTCTACCAACGCGCGCATCGATTCGAGCACCGCCGATTGCGGCATCAACCCGAAGTTGTGCAGCGCCATCACATGGTCGACGCCCATGTCGGACAGCTGCGCGAGCTTTTCAGCCACCGCGTCGGGCGTGCCGAACAACGACAGGCCGCTGGCGAGCACATCGTCGTACGTCTGGCGACGCGCGTAGAGCCGCGTGGCGACGTACAGGTCGAATGCGTCGGCGGCCGTTGCACGCACGGCGGCTTCGGTCGGGCCCACATGCGTGCAGCGCGACGGCCGCCATGCCGCGCGTGTCGGCAATGCCTGCTTCCGCCAGGCCACGGCGGTATTCGTCCATCAACGTGCGGATGTCCTCAAAACTCTCGACCGAGGCATACGGCACGAACAGCATGCGCCGCCCCTGCCGGCCAATGTGATACGCCGCCTCTGGCCGCAGGATCGCCACATGGATCGGCACGCGGGCCTGCACCGGCAGAACGTTGAGGCGCACGTCGCGCAGCGTGTGGAACTGGCCCGCGTGATGCACGCGCTCGCCGGAAAGCAGGCGCTCGACAAGCATCAGCGCTTCGTCAAAGCGCTCGCGCTTGACGGCGGGGTCGACGTCGTAGCCTTCGAACTCGTGCTTGAGGTAGCCCGAGCCCACGCCCAGCGACAACCGCCCGCCCGAAAGCGCATCGACCATCGCGTAGTTCTCGGCTACCGTGGCCGGATGATGGAAGGTCAGGATCGAGATGGCCGTGCCCAGTCGCAGGCGTTGCGTCTGCGCGGCCAGATGCGACAGAAAGACTGCGGGGTTGGGAACGGCGCCGTACTCGTGAAAGTGATGCTCGGCCACCCAGAAGGTGTCGTAGCCGAGCGCTTCGGCGTGGCGCGCCTGGGCGATGACGTCTGCGTAGAGTTGCGGCAGACTGCGGGGCCGGTCGGGGTAATGGTCCTGCACGGAAAAGATCGACAGCTTCATGGCGTCTCCCGGTTTCGAGGTCTTTTCCAGCGCGAAGGCCGCCGCGCCGGTTGTATCTTTTACGTAACGCGTATCTTATAAAGCGACATCCGAGACTTCAAGATGCCCATCGACGACCCGCTGCCGCCGGATACCTCACCCGAAGACCTGCCCACAGAAGACGCCACGCCGGAACGCACCAGCGCCGGCATCCAGTCCGCCGAGATCGCGCTGAGCGTGCTTTCGGCGATGGCGCATGCCGGTGGCGCCCATGCCGTCTCCGAACTCGGTCGGCAGCTGGGCATGCCGCGCGCGAAGGTGCATCGCTATCTGGTGTCGCTGGAACGCATGGGTTTTGTCGAGCAGGACCCGGCCTCCGCCCGTTACCGGCTGGGCGCGCAGGCGTTGCAGGTGGGGCTGTCGGCGCTGTCCGACGTGGATTTCGTGCGCGAGGGCAGCAACCTGCTGCCCAAGCTGGCCGAACGGCTGAACGAAAGCGTGTTCTGTCGATCTGGACCGCGCGCGGCCCCGTCATCGTGCGCTGGGAAGACAGCGGCCGGCCGGTGGCGGTCAATGTGCGGGTGGGCTCGGTCATGCCGCTGCTGAATTCGGCCACGGGCCAGGCGTGCGCCGCGTGGGTGCCGAAATCCAGATCGTCTCGCTCATCGACCGTGAATTGCGCGGGCCCGGCGCCGGCAAGGCGGGCCTGACCGACTGGCTGAACTGCCGCGCGCGCTGGCAGGCGGTGCGGCAGGAAGGCGTCGCGCGAATCGGCGGGACATTGGTGCACGGCATCGATTCGGTGGCCGTGCCGGTGCTCGATTCACAAGGCAAGCTGGCCGGGGCCATCACGGCGCTGGGCTTGTCCAGCGTGTTCGATTCGAGCTTGGAGGGGCCCGCGTCGCGGCTGCTGCGCGAGGCCGGGCGGACGCTATCGCTGCGCCTGGGGTATCACGGGCAGGCGCTGACGGCCGGTGCCGCTGCGCCAAAGCGGGGGCGCCGTCCGAGGACGGCACCCGAATCCGCTTAAGCCTTACGCTTGCGTGCCCGGCGCGACCACTTCCTGGTCGATCGCCCCGAAAATCGACACGCCGTTGGCGTCGAACATCTCGATCTTCACGGTGTCGCCGTAGCGCATGTATTCGGTGACGGGCGCGCCGGATTCGATGGTTTCCAGCATGCGTTTCTCGGCAATGCACGCGTACCCCTTGCTACGGTCCACGTTCGAAATCGTGCCGGAGCCGACGATGCTGCCCGCGCGCACGTTGCGCGTCTTGCAGATATGCGCGATCAGCTGGCCGAAGTCGAACACCATGTCGGTGCCGCACTCGGGCTGGCCAACCTTCTTGTTGTTCCAGCGCACCGTCATCGGCAGATGCACCTTGCGGTCGCGCCAGGCCTCGCCCAATTCATCGGGCGTGACGGCCACGGGTGAAAACGCCGTTGCCGGCTTGCTCTGGAAGAAGCCGAAACCCTTGCTCAACTCAGCCGGGATCAGATTGCGCAGCGACACATCGTTGGCCAGCATGATCAGGCGGATGCCCTCGGCGGCGGCGGCCGGCTCAGTGCCCATCGACACGTCGCCGGTGATGACGGCCACCTCGGCTTCGAAATCGATGCCGAACGCTTCGCTGCGGCAGACGATGGGGTCGTGCGCGCCCGCCAGGTCATCCGAGCCGCCCTGGTACATCAGCGGGTCGGTCCAGAACTCGGGGGCATCTCGGCGCCCCGCGCCTTGCGCACCAATTCAACGTGGTTCACATAGGCCGAGCCGTCGGCCCATTGGTACGCGCGCGGCAGCGGCGCCATGCAGTTGGCCGGGTCGAATGCAAACGGATGGCGTGCGCGGCCCGCGTTCAGCTGGTCGTACAGATCCTGCAGTTGCGGCGCATGGAAGGCCCAGTCGTCGAGCGCGCGCTGCAGCGTGCCGGCGATGTGCGTGGCGAAGTGAGCGGTCTTCAGGTCGCGCGAGACCACGGCGAGTTGGCCGTCGCGCGAGCCATCCTTGAGGGTGGCGAGTTTCATGTGCGTTGTATGGAGAAAGGCTGCGCGGATGGTACACCGAGCATCGGCTAAACTGGCCCGAACCGATCCCTGACCCGTCACCATGTCACCGCTGCCCGCCGACACCGATCTCGACCTGGAGCCCGATGCCGATGGTGAATTGGATGCGCCCGCGCGCTCGGGCATCCAGTCCATCGAAGTCGGCTTCCGGCTTCTGGAAGTGCTCACGCACACCACTGGGCCGATGATGCTGCGCGACCTCGCGCGTGCCGCGCCCATGAACCCCGCCAAGGCGCACCGTTATCTGGTGAGCTTTGCGCGGCTGGGGCTCGTCACGCAAACGCCTGAGGGCCGTTACGACCTCGGCCCGTTCGCGCTGGAAATGGGCTTGGTGAGCCTGAACCGGCAAGATCCGATGCGCCGCGCCCGGCCCGCTGCCGCCGCCCTGCGCGACGAGATCGATCACACCATCGGCCTGGCTGTCTGGGGTAACCAGGGCCCGGCCATCGTCCACTGGGAAGAAGCAAGCCACCCTGTGACGGTCAGCCTGCGCCTGGGGGATGTGATGCCGATGCTGAACTCCGCCACCGGCCGCGTGTTCGGCGCGTACTTGCCGCGCGCGCAAACGCGCTCGTTCGTCCAGCGCGAACTCGATCGCATTGCGGCCAAAGGCGAGTCCGGCGACACCGAGAACCCGGAGCTGCCGCAAACGCTCGAAGCCTACGACGCCATCTGCGCCGACGTGCGCTTGCACGGCGCCTCGCGCATCCACGGCGGCGTACTTCCGGGCATCAACGCGATGTCGCTGCCCGTATTCGACGCCAACGGCCAACTGTGCCTTGCGCTGATCGCGCTGGGCGCACAAAGCACCTTCGACACCACCTGGAGCAGCCCGCTGGAGCGGCGCTTGCGGCTGGCCGCACAACAGCTTTCCGCCGACCTTGGATACGTTGCCCCCAACGCCCCGCAATCCTGACGAACTGAGTACCGACGACGTGCCATCGCGCAGGCGCCGTTTCCATCGGCTTGGCCGTCTCGGGGTGGTGCTATTGGCCGTGCTTGTGCTGCATGTCGTTGCCGTCGTGTGGATCGCGCGCAGCCGTCAGGTGACGTGGCCGCCCGCGCCGGAGCAGATCATCCCCGCGCTGCTGCTGCAACCGGAGCCGGTGCAGCCGCCACCGCCTCCGGCCGCGCCCAAGCCCCAGCCTGCTCCGAGTCGTCCGCACCCCCAGGTCGCACCCGCCCCAGCGCCGGCTCCCACCCCGCTCGCGCCCGACGTGGCAAGCATGGACCCATCCGAGTTCACGAGCGCCGGCGCCCAAGCCTCCGGCGATACCGGGGTGATCACGGATCTCAGTGGCGAAGGCCCGAGCGGGCCGGCCGCTCCGCCGGGGGATGCCTTTTCACTGCCGCCCTCCGCCACGCTGCGGTACGCCACCTACGTCAACGGCGTGCGCAACGAGGACGGTGTGATCCGTTGGGCCACCGATGGCAAAACTTACACGCTGGCCGTGGAAATTCCCTTGCCGCTGTTCTTCGGCACGCTCGCGTTTCGCAGCGCCGGCATCGTGGGTACGTATGGCCTGACGCCCATGCGGTACGAAGAAGTGCGCGGCCGCCGACAACCCGACGTCACCACGTTCCACTACGCGGCCGGCACCCCACCGGCGTCCGGGCCCCAGAGCGCATCCACCGTCACATTCACGCGCACGCCGGCCGTGCTGCCCTTGCCCGAGGGCACGCAAGACCGCTTCAGCGTCTTCCTCCAATTGACCGGCTTGGCCCGGGGCGGCCCCGAGCGCATCGCCAGCCCCGGCCTCACGCTGGAATTCCCGATCGCCGATACCGACAGCGTGGAAGTCGCCCGCGTCCAGCACATCGGCGAGGAGAGCGTCGACACGCCGAACGGCACGATTCGTGCGCAGCACTTCATACGGCTGCCACGCCGTGCAGACGACAAGCGCCGCGTGGAGATCTGGCTGTCCCCCGATCGCGGCTGGCTGCCGGTACGCCTGCGCCAGACCGAGCCCAACGGCATGCAGTTCGATCTGGTCTACCAGTCCCAGGAAGGAGGCTGACATGGACGCCAACGCCCTCTCCAATTCCGGCACGGTGCACGCCAACGACATCGACATCCACTACCGCACCGATGGCGCAGACGGGCCATGGATCGTGCTCGCCCAT
This sequence comes from Ralstonia sp. 1B3, assembly GCF_036631435.1. Classification (NCBI taxonomy): domain Bacteria; kingdom Pseudomonadati; phylum Pseudomonadota; class Betaproteobacteria; order Burkholderiales; family Burkholderiaceae; genus Ralstonia; species Ralstonia sp. 1B3. The sequence continues at coordinate 13,825 of NZ_JAPNUG010000024.1, forward strand.
GCCTTAGGTGTCGACAACGAACTGTGGGACAGCATCGCGCAGAAGCTGGCCAGCCGCTACCGAGTGCTCCGCTACGACGCACGCGGCCACGGCAAGACCAGTGCCCCGCATGGCCCTTACACGCTGTTCCAGATGGCAGACGATGTGGCCGGCTTGCTCGACGCGCTGTCGATTGAACAGATGCATTTCGTTGGCCTGTCGATGGGCGGCATGGTTGGGCAGGTCCTGGGCGTGCGGCACCCGCATCGGCTGCGGTCGCTCACCCTGTGCGACACCGTGTCCTACACGCCCGTGTCGGCGCACGCCATGTGGGACGAACGCATCGGCCAGGTGGAAGCACACGGGATGAGCGGCATTGTCGAACCCACGATGCAGCGCTGGTTGACCACACCGTTTCGTGAGGCCCATCCCGACGTCGTTGAACGCATCCGCAACTTGCTGCGCGCCACGCCGCCCCACGGCTATGTCGGGGCGTGCCTGGCCATCAAGGCGCTCGACACACGCAGCTCACTCGCGCGCATCGCGTGCCCCACGCTCGTCATGACAGGCGAGCAAGACACCGGCGCGCCCGTGGAAGCAGCACGCGAAATCGCCTCGCACATTCCCGACGCACGTTTGAAAGTGATCCCGCATGCGGCGCACCTGGCCCCTATCGAACAGGAGGATGCCTTTCTCGCCGATCTGGATGAGTTCCTCGGGCACGCAGGATGCGGGAGTCAATGTGACACGCCATGAGGCCTGCTTGCCTTGCCGATAGTTGCAGGCGCCCGCACACGGCCCCTCGTCTACCGGCCGAACGGCGGAAGGGCGCTTGCTTCTTTCGGTGCAGGACAGGAAAGGTCTTGTTACGCGATCACAACGCACGTCACACATTTCGCCTCGCGTTCGCGAACTTTGTGACCGATCATGAAGCCGAAGGGGTAGATGAAACGGTCATGAGGCGGGAGCTGATCGGCCCTTGAAGTCGTGATGGTGGGCCCCATCTACCCGGTGCAGCAGTAGAGCAGTCCCCACAACAGCAAGACGATTGACGCCTCGGAGGTGCACCATGCAGATGATCTACAACAGCGACAACTACTGTGTTGTTGAGTTCGGTGTAGACGGCCAACACGCCATTCTGGCAGCGGGCGGCTACGAGATCGTGGACAAGAACCTCAAACGTGAGATCTTCCTCGGGGGCGAGCTGGCCGAGCATTTCCGCGAGGACGTGAAAAAGCTGATCGCCAGCGAGCCGACCGTTGAAGAAGTCGACGATTTTCTCGGCAAATTCGACACGGTGATGACGCAACCGGTCACGATGCACTGATGTACTCCGCGGGCGCAACGGCCCGCCACGCGAACCAACCAAAACGCCCGGAGCATGGCGCTGCCGGGCGTTTTTCATGTGCCGACCGGCTATCGCGGCGATAGCTTCGTTCTAGCACTGCTCCCACGGCAGGCCGGCATGGCGCCAGCCGTTGAGGGTGTTGCGATGGCGCGTGCCGTCCAGATCGCCCTCGAAGCCGTGGCGGACCACGTAGACATCCCGGAAACCCGCCTCTTCCAGCGCATGCGCGGCAGCCGCCGAGCGATTGCCGCTGCGGCAAATCAACACAACGGGGCGCTCGACGCCATGGCCGCTCAGTTTGCGCACGGTCGGCACGAATTCGGGGTTCACTTCCCAATGCGGGCCGTCGTTCCACGAGACGTGGTGGGCGCCGGCCGGATGTCCCACGAACAGGTGTTCCATTTCGCTGCGGCAGTCGACAAACAGCGCGGCGGGTGTGCGTTCCAGGAAGGCGTGAGCGTCTGCGGGATCAAGCAATTGCATGGCGGGCATCGGACGGGCAAATGACGTGATGTGGATTATAGGAGCGCGATTGCCCACAACGGCGGCAAGTCATTGATGCGACTGGTAAAATTCTTCTTTGGCCGCAAATTTTGAATAGTTGACCGGCCGCTGCACCTCGGAGTCCCTCCTCATGACCGCGCCCCTGCCCTACACCCGTGCCGCCAACCTGCCCGCGCTGCTGCGCGACCGCATCCTGATCCTGGACGGCGCGATGGGCACCATGATCCAGCGCTACAAGCTGACCGAGGCGCAATACCGCGGCGAGCGTTTTGCCGACCACCCGATCGACGTGAAGGGCAACAACGAGCTGCTGCTGCTCACGCGCCCCGACGTCATCCGTGAAATCCACGAGCAATACTTGGCCGCCGGCGCGGACCTGATCGAAACCAACACCTTCGGTGCGACGACCATCGCGCAGGAGGACTACAAGATGGCGGATCTGGCGTACGAGATGAACGTCGTGGCCGCCCGCCTCGCACGCGAGGCCTGCGACAAATACAGCACGCCCGACAAGCCGCGCTTTGTCGCCGGCGCCTTTGGCCCGACGCCCAAGACCGCCAGCATTTCGCCCGACGTGAACGACCCGGGCGCCCGCAACGTCAGCTTCGACCAACTGCGCGACGCGTATTACGAGCAGGGCAAGGCGCTGCTCGAAGGCGGCGCGGACGTGTTCCTGGTCGAAACCATCTTCGACACGCTCAACGCCAAGGCGGCGCTGTTCGCCATCGATCAGCTCTTTGAAGACACCGGTGAGCGCGTGCCCGTGATGATCTCCGGCACGGTGACCGACGCCTCGGGTCGCATTCTCTCGGGCCAGACCGTCGAGGCGTTCTGGAACAGCCTGCGCCACGCCAAGCCGATCACCTTCGGCCTGAACTGTGCGCTGGGTGCGGCGCTGATGCGTCCGTACATCGCCGAGCTGGCGAAGATCTGCGACACGGCCGTCTCGTGCTACCCCAACGCCGGCCTGCCCAACCCGATGAGCGACACGGGCTTCGATGAAACGCCTGACGTCACGTCCAGCCTGGTCGACGAATTTGCTTCGGCCGGCCTGGTGAATCTCGTGGGCGGTTGCTGCGGCACCACGCCCGAGCACATCAAGGCGATTGCCGAGCGCGTGGCCAACCGCAAGCCGCGCGCATGGCCCGGCCAGTATCTCGAAGCCGCCTGACATGAACGCGCGCATCGACAGTACGATCCCGGTGCTGGCCTCGCTGGACCTGCAGGAATCGGCCCGCTTCTACACGGAGCGGCTCGGCTTCACGCAGGAACTGATCGCCGACGACTACCTGATCGTCAGCCGCGATGGCGCCGAAATCCATTTCTGGCTGTGCGACGACCGCCGCATTGCCGAGCACACCTCGTGCTACCTGCGTGTGCCGAGCACGCAGGCCCTGTTTGAAGAATTCACCGCGCGCGGGCTGGAGCTCGCGCCGCCGGCGGTGCGTCCGTGGCGCATGAAAGAGCTCTACGTGATCGACCCGCACGGCAACCTGCTGAAGCTCGGCGAATACGCCGCCGCCTGACCGAACCCCGCACCATCATGACCGACCACCCCATGCGCCTTTCCGGCCTCGAGCCGTTCAACATCGGCGAGAGCACGCTGTTCGTCAACGTCGGCGAGCGCACCAACGTCACCGGGTCCAAGGCGTTTGCGCGCATGATCCTGAACAGCCAGTTCGACGAGGCCCTGGCCGTGGCACGCCAGCAGGTCGAAAACGGCGCGCAGGTCATCGACATCAACATGGACGAGGCGATGCTCGATTCGAAGGCGGCGATGGTGCGCTTCCTGAATCTGATCGCCTCGGAGCCCGACATCGCGCGCGTGCCGATCATGATCGACTCGTCCAAGTGGGACGTGATCGAGGCGGGCCTGAAGTGCGTGCAGGGCAAGGCGATCGTCAACTCGATTTCGCTCAAGGAAGGCGAAGAACAGTTCGCGCACCACGCCAAGCTCATCAAGCGCTACGGCGCGGCCGCCGTGGTGATGGCCTTTGATGAGCAGGGCCAGGCCGACACATACGCGCGCAAGACCGAGATCTGCAAGCGCAGCTACGACTTCCTGGTCAACAAGGTCGGCTTCCCGCCGGAAGACATCATCTTCGACCCGAACATCTTTGCGGTCGCCACCGGGATCGAAGAACACAACAACTATGCGGTGGACTTCATCGAAGCCACGCGCTGGATCAAGCAGAACCTGCCGTACGCGAAGGTGAGCGGCGGCGTGTCGAACGTGTCGTTCTCGTTCCGCGGCAACGACGTGGTGCGCGAGGCGATCCACACCGTGTTCCTGTACTACGCGATTCAGGCGGGCATGGACATGGGCATCGTCAACGCGGGCCAGTTGGGCGTATACGAGAACCTCGACCCCGAACTGCGCGACCGGGTGGAAGACGTGGTGCTCAACCGCCGCCCGGATGCAACCGACCGCCTGCTGGAAATTGCAGACCGCTACAAGGGCGGTGGTACCAAGCGCGAAGAAAACCTCGCCTGGCGCCAGGAGCCCGTGGAAAAGCGGCTGGCCCACGCGCTCGTGCACGGCATCACCGACTACGTGGTCGAAGACACCGAAGAAGTCCGGCAGAAGATCTTTGCCGCCGGCGGCCGTCCGATCCAGGTCATCGAAGGCCCGCTGATGGACGGCATGAACATCGTGGGCGACCTCTTCGGCGCCGGCAAGATGTTCCTGCCGCAGGTGGTGAAATCCGCCCGCGTGATGAAGCAGGCGGTGGCGCACCTGATTCCGTTCATCGAAGAAGAAAAGCGCCAGATTGCGGCGGCGGGCGGCGACGTGCGCTCGCGCGGCAAGATCGTCATCGCCACGGTCAAGGGCGATGTGCACGACATCGGCAAGAACATCGTCACCGTCGTGCTCCAGTGCAACAACTTCGAAGTCGTGAACATGGGCGTGATGGTTCCGTGCAACGACATCCTGGCCAAGGCGAAGGTGGAAGGCGCGGACATCATCGGCCTGTCGGGCCTGATTACGCCGTCGCTCGAAGAGATGGCCTACGTGGCGTCGGAAATGCAGCGCGACGAATACTTCCGCGTGAAGAAGATCCCGCTGCTGATCGGTGGCGCGACGACGAGCCGCGTGCATACCGCCGTGAAGATCGCCCCGAATTACGAAGGGCCGGTGGTCTACGTGCCGGACGCTTCCCGCTCGGTGAGCGTGGCATCGAGCCTGCTGTCCGACGAAGGCGCCGCACGCTACGTCGAAGAACTGCACGCCGACTACGATCGCATCCGCACGCAGCACGCCAACAAGAAAGCCACGCCGATGGTGTCGCTGGCCGCCGCGCGCGCCAACAAGACGAAGATCGACTGGAGCAACTACACGCCGCCCAAGCCGAAGTTCATCGGCCGCCGCGTGTTCCGCAACTACGACCTGAACGAACTCGCGCAATACATCGATTGGGGCCCGTTCTTCCAGACGTGGGACCTCGCCGGCAAATTTCCGGACATCCTCAACGACGAGATCGTCGGCGAATCGGCCCGTAAGGTGTTCTCCGACGGCAAAAGCATGCTCGCGCGCCTGATCGCCGGGCGCTGGCTCACGGCCAACGGCGTGATCGCGCTGCTGCCGGCCAATACCGTCAACGACGACGACATCGAGATCTACACCGACGAATCGCGCTCGGAAGTCGCGCTCACCTGGCGCAACATCCGCCAGCAGAGCGAACGCCCGATCATTGACGGCGTGATGCGTCCGAACCGCTGCCTGGCCGATTTCATCGCCCCCAAGAGCACCGGCATTGCCGACTACATCGGCCTGTTTGCCGTCACGGGCGGCATCGGGGTGGAAAAGCGCGAGAAGCAGTTCGAAGCCGACAACGACGACTACAGCGCGATCATGCTCAAGGCGCTGGCCGACCGCTTTGCCGAAGCCTTTGCCGAATGCCTGCACGCCCGCGTACGGCGCGACCTGTGGGGCTATGCCCCAGAAGAAACGCTCGACAACGACGCGCTCATCCGCGAAGAGTACAAAGGCATTCGCCCCGCGCCCGGCTATCCGGCCTGCCCGGAGCACACCGTCAAGCGCGACATGTTCCGCGTGCTCGACGCGCAGGAGATCGGCATGGGCCTGACCGAGGCGCTGGCGATGACGCCGGCCGCGTCGGTCTCGGGCTTCTACCTGTCGCATCCGGACAGCACGTACTTCACGCTGGGCAAGATCGGGCAGGATCAGGTGGATGACATGATCGCCCGCAGCGGCGAAGACCGCGCCTTTGTAGAGCGCGCCCTCGCACCGAATCTCTGATTCTGTGACAAGACGTTTAAGACATGGTGTGATCCACACTGTGTCTTACGTCCGCAAACCCTTGCCCGCATTGGCTTTGTCGACGTTTCAAGAGGGGCGTGCCTTACATTACAAAGGCTTACACCCCCTAACAGTCGTAACCGGAAGGGCTCCATAGACTGAACCCATTCACTCAACACACACAGAGTGATGCCGCGACGAATCCCTCGCGTGGCCGTTCAGAACGAAAGGAGTCTCTTCCATGAACAAGCTGCTGATCTCCCTGTCCGCCATCGCCATCGCTGCTGCTTCGGCTTACGCCAACGCGCAAACCCCGTCGGCCGGCGCATCGCTGCAAACCAACGGCACGGCTGCCGTGGCCCCAGCGCAAGGCAATGCCGGCGCAGGCCTGAAGGCCGATGCGAAGTCGGACGGCGGCGCCAAACTGGACACCGAGCCCGCCAAGAGCCAACTGAACACCAAGGCCGAGCACGGCGCCAAGGCGGCGCACGAGCGCAAGGCCAAGACGCAAGCCGGCGTCGACAAGACCGCAGACAAGGTCGGCAAGTCGGTCAGCAAGACGGAAAAGTCCGCAGAGAAGTCGGGCAAGGCTGCCCAGGCTGATACGGGCGCGGGCCTGAGCGCCGACGCCGGCGCAAACGCCGCCGCGACTACCCAGACGAAGTAACACGTCACTGCGCAGAACTGCCGGCCCCGTCCGGCAATCCTGGCTACCCTCTGGGGCGGAACTCTTCCGCCCCATTTTCTTTGGCCGCACGCGCCCAGGCACGCCGATTGCTCATTGGGAGGCATCGACATGTTGCGATTCATGCACATTCCCGAGGTCTCTTATGGAAACGCAGACAACTTCCCCTGAACACGCTGGCACGAGGAGCCCCGGTTTGGCGCAACAGTCCGATACAATTGCTGTCGTATCGAACCAACAAGCGCAGCGCGCGGCGTCGGATAGACCGCCCAGCGCGCTCATAAGGAGCAGCATGATTCGCGTCCTGATTGCGGACGACCACGAGATCGTCCGTGCCGGCCTTCGGCAGTTCCTGTCCGAAGAGCGGGACATCGAAGTCGCGGGGGAAGCGGCCAGCGGGGAAGAGGTGATGGAGCAACTCCGCACCGGCGCCTTCGACGTCGTGGTGCTCGACATTTCCATGCCCGATCGCAACGGCATCGACACGCTCAAGCTGGCCCGCCAGCGCCATCCCGATCTGCCGGTGCTGATCCTGTCGACCTTCCCGGAAGACCAGTACGCCATCAACCTGATCCGCGCAGGCGCATCGGGCTACCTGACCAAGGAAAGTGCGCCGGACGAGCTGGTCAAGGCCATTCGCACCGTGTCGCAAGGCCGTCGCTATGTCAGCCCGACCGTGGCTGAGCTGCTGATTGGCGGCCTGGAAAAGCCGACCGATCAGCCGCTGCACCAGACCCTGTCGAAGCGTGAATTCCAGATCTTCTGCAAGCTGGCACGCGGACAATCGGTATCGATCATCGCGGAAGAATTGTTCCTGAGCGTCAAGACGGTCAGCACGTACCGCACGCGGATTCTGGAAAAGATGGGCATGAAATCCAATGCCGATCTGACGTATTACGCCATCAAGAACGGCCTGGTCGAGTAGCCGCCGGTGGAGCGCCAAAACCCCTCGGCGCGCCGCAAACCCAACTGGCATGTAGGACAACGCCTGATACCACCTCGGCAACCCGCTGGCTAACATCAACCCATGCTGGATCAAGCCGTCACCCTCTCCGCCCGTGGCCTGCGTGTCCTCCTGATCGAGGACTCCCCCGTGCTTCGCGGCATGGTGCTGGAATACCTCAAGGCGTCCGCCTTCGTGGCGACGGTCGAATGGGCAGACACCGAAGATCTGGCGCTCGGCCTACTGGGGCAGGGCAACTACGACGTCGTGATCGTCGACCTGCAATTGCGGCAGGGCAATGGCTTCAAGGTCCTCCAAACGTTGCGCGATCAAGCGTCGCCCAGCGTGCGTATCGTCTACACCAATCACGCGCAAGTGCCGACTTACCGGCAGCGCTGCTTTGAAGCCGGTGCCAACTACTTCTTCGACAAATCGCTCGAGCTCGACAAGGTGTTCGAGGTGATCGAAGAACGCGCCGGCGTCGGCCGCCCCGCCAGCAGCCCGCGCAGCGTTTCCACCCCTGAGATTCTTCGCGCGCGCTGCATCTGCCGTCGCGCCGCGCGCTCAACGCCATTTCTCACCCCAAGGAGCGTTCGATGAAGACCTTGTGTGCCGCACTTGCACTGACGTGTATGTTCCTGGCTGGCTGCAACACCATGGCCGGCGCCGGCAAGGACATCCAGACCGGCGGTCAGAAGCTGGAAAATTCCGCCGACAACGCCAAGCAGAAGATGTGACGCCTCCACCGGCCACATCGCCTAAACAAAAAGCCCCATCGCGGGGCTTTTTTTGTTTGGGCGATGCCATCACGCCCGGTGGCTTACACCGTCGCGCCCCCGTGGCCCGGGGCGGGCGCAATGCCGCCGGTCAGCGCCTGCATGCCCGATGGTTCGTTCGCGGCAGCGCGGTCGAACACGGCATCGCTGGGCGGCAGCTCGACGATGATCGTCACGCCCCCGCCGGGCATGGAGTCGATGACCAGCGTCCCGCCCAGCGCAATGGCGCGCTGCTCCATCCCCAACAGGCCGTGATGGCCGACCATGCGGCGCCGCTCGATGTCGGCAGGGAAGCCGCGGCCGTTGTCTCGCACGCGCAGGCGCACGCCCTCTTCACTCACATCCAGCGCCACCGACACCGTGGTCGCGTGCGCGTACTTCGATGCGTTGGTCAGCGATTCCTGCACGATGCGATACAGCGCGATGGCCGCATCGTCAGTCAGCTTGGGCATGTCGTCGGGCAGGCTCACTTCCGTATGCCAGCCGTTGCGCGTGCCGACATCCTCGGTCAATTGGGAGAGCGCTTCCACCAAGCCCAGGTTCAGCAGAATCGTCGGGCGCAGGTCTTCGATCAGGCGGCGCTTGATCTGGATGCCCTGATCAACGTGGGCCATCACGCGCGTGATCTTTTCGCTCACGGCCGGCTCACTGGCGTGAATGCGCGAGCGCAGCCAGTGCAGATCCATCTTGGTGGCGGTGAGGATGGCGCCCAGCTCGTCGTGCAGCTCGCGCGCCAAGCGCGTCTTCTCGTCTTCAGTCACGCGCTGCAAGTGAGCGGCAAGGTCGCTCAACTGCCGCGTGCGCTCACGCACCATGCGGTCGAGCTTCTGGCTTTCTTCTTCTGCCATGTCGCGCTCACGCTCCGTCACGGCAAGACGCTTGGCGTGCTGCATGCCCAGCACCACCAGCAAGATGATGTTGACCGCCGTGATGAGCGCAATGCCGTAGCGCGAGAGCGCCAGATCGCGCTCGGCGTGTTCCAGGCTGCGGGCCACGGTGGCAATCTCACGCTGACGCAGGCGATCCAGCCCCTGCCGCACCGCTTCCATCGACGCCTTGCCGAAATCGGTGCGCACGAGATCGAGCGCCACTTCCAGGTCACGCTTGCCGTAGATCAGCGTGAGCTCCATCTCGGTGAGCTTGCGGCTGACCTGCAGCGCCGTCTCGGAGAACAGCTTGAGCGCGTCCGGATCGTTGGCGTAGTGATCGCGAATTTCTGCCATCAACGCGTGGATGTGCGGGATGGCCTTGTTGTACGGATCGAGGTATTCGTCCTTGCCCGTGAGCAGGAAACCGCGCTGGCCGGCCTCGGCGTTCACCAGCTCGGCAAGCAGCTCGTTGATGGCGGTTTCAGCCTGCTGCGACTGAATCACCTGCCGATAGCCCTGGCTCAGGCGGATGTTGCCCGTCTCCGAGGCAATCAGCACCCCGAGCGTCAGCAGAATGCCGCCGGCGAGCAGCAGAGTGGAGCGCAAGGATGACCGCATGGCATGCAGACCCATAGGAAACGCGTCAAACCGCCCGACGCGGCGCGCGTTGCGTTTGTGTTTTTTGGCAATTCGGATGATACCGCGTGGGCGCCCCGCGCGACACTTGGGGCGCACCCGGGCCAGGCACGCGATGTGCGTGGGAGTACGCGACAGGGCGTCGGCCTCACCCCATGCGCCGCCCCCTGCATTCCGATCCATCCGAACCGGAGACGACAACATGCTGAAATGGGCACTCATCTTCGCCATCATTTCCCTGGTGGCCGGCGTGCTGGGCTTTACCGGCATTGCCGCAGGCGCGGCGAGTATCGCCAAGGTCCTGTTCTTCATCTTCGTGGTGCTGTTCGTGCTGTTTCTGGTACTGGGCGTCACGGTCTTCAAGGCCGTCGATTAGCGCGGACCCTTCGTGCGAAAGCGCGGCCCGTGTCTTGCTAAGTGGTTTTGCATGCGGCCCGCTTTCGCACGAGCCGAAATCGCACCCGAACCAACCGCGCCGCCGGCGTGTCTTTCCGCGGCGCCACGATGAGGAGCTTCACCATGTCACTCTTTGCCAGCCACCGCGTCCGAAGCCGAATTGACGACGTCAATGATCGCGCGCACCGCGCCATGAACAGCGCCAGCGACGCCGTCGACCACGCCCGCTACGCCGCTCGCCCCGCCGTGGAGGACGTGCAGAGCTTGTTGCGCTCGCTCGAAAACGCCATCCACACACTGACCGACGAAGGCAGCACCGAAGCCAACCGCGCCAGCCGCACACTGCACGCTCGCGCGGAGCAACTGCGCCGGGCCGCCAACGACCGTGCTCATCAAGCCCGCGAACGCATGGATTGGGCACTCGATCGCACCGAAGAAACCATCACGGGCGCACCGTTCAAGTCAGTGGGGGTTGCGGTGGCGATCGGCGCGGCGATCGGGCTGGTAGTAGCACTGGCAGGCGGCAGCAGCCGACGCGACGCCAGCGAATAAGCCCTTTCACGCCCACGCCAATCACCCCGCAGGAGCATTCATATGAGCCGGACCAACGTCGCCACACCCTCGGAAAGCAGCTTCCTCACCGACATCAAAACGTTGCGCGAACGTGCCCGCAAGCACATCGAAGAAGGTGCGGTGACCGAAGACTACAAAGCCGACCGGGAGACCGTGCTGCGGCTGCTGAACGAGGCGCTGGCCACGGAGCTGATCTGCGTGCTGCGCTACAGGCGCCACCACTTCATGGCCAAAGGCATCAACGCAGAGCCGATCGCCGCAGAATTCCTGGTGCACGCCAACGAGGAACAGGCGCACGCCGACAGCATTGCCACGCGCATCGTGCAACTGGGCGGCGAGCCCAACTTCAACCCGGAGGGCCTGTCGACGCGCAGCCATTCCGAATACGTGGAAGCCGACGGCCTGGTCGACATGATCAAGGAAAACCTGGTGGCCGAGCGGATCGCGATCGACAGCTATCTGGAGATGATCCGCTACATCGGGGACCGAGACCCCACCACGCGGCGCGTGCTGGAACAGATTCTGGCCGTGGAGGAAGAACACGCGGACGAGCTGTCCGACATGCTCCACGACCAATAATGCGAATGCAGTAAGACGAGATACCGGCCAACGCGCCAGCCCCCTCCCCCGCTCCCGGCCCACTGTGGCCGGATGCCCGGACCGCCCCGTTTGGCGGCCGGGCATTTTTTTGGCCGGCGTCCGGGGGTCAGACGCCCCAGAGCACGTTGGACTGCTCGACCAGCGATTCTTCCAGCATGTGCAGCAGCGGATAAGCCCGCTGACCGAGGTGCGGCGGCTCTTCCTCGCCGTTTTCGTCCAGCTCGGAGGCCGACAGCTCTGCCACCTTGATATGTGCCTGGTGGGTGTCGTCTTTGATGGCGCGCTTGAGGCGGTCGATGGCGTGGGGCATTTCTTCGGGCGTGATGACACCGCGCTCGCCCAGCGTCTTGCCGATCACGCCCAGCAGCACCATGGCGAGATCCTTCTGCATCGAGAATTTTTGCGAAGCGTGCGAAGTAAAGGTGATCATGATTTCTTATTTCCCTTGGTTGGGTTGGGGCCGCGGATTGCCATGACTGGGGGCGGATACCTCTGAGACCGCGGCTCACCTGATAAAATTTCGTACTTTTCCCCGAACAACGCAACTGGCGGCGCCAGGACTGGATTTCAATCCATTTCAGCACTGCCGGCGTCATGGTTTCTTTATGCTGCCCTCCCACAAACAGACGATCGCCCAATTGTTGTCCGACGCCGTCGGCTCCCTGCTGCCCGAGGGCCAAGCCCGACCGGAGATCGTCCTGGAGCGCCCCAAGCAGGCCGCGCACGGCGACATCGCCTGCAACGTCGCGCTGCAGCTTGCCAAGCCGCTGGGCACCAACCCGCGCGAACTGGCCGGCAAGATCGCCGATGCCATCCGCGCCGATGCGCGCGGCCAGCGCCTCGTGGCCGCGGTGGAAATCGCCGGCCCCGGTTTCATCAACCTGCGCCTGTCGGCCGCCGCGCGCGCCGACGTGATCGCCGCCGTGTTTGCAGAAGGCGACCGTTACGGCGCCGCCAACACGCATGACGGCGCGCCGGTGCTGGTGGAGTTCGTCTCGGCCAATCCGACCGGCCCGCTGCACGTCGGCCACGGCCGCCAGGCCGCACTGGGCGATGCGCTGGCAAGCCTGCTCGACTGGCAGGGTCACAAGGTCCACCGCGAGTTCTATTACAACGACGCCGGCGTGCAGATCCAGAACCTAGCCGTCTCCGTCCAGGCCCGCGCGCGCGGCTTCAAACCGGGCGACGCCAACTGGCCCGAGGCCGCCTACAACGGCGACTACATTGCCGACATCGCCGCCGATTACCTCGCCGGCAAGACCGTACGCGCCTCCGATGGTGAACCCGTGACGGGCGAGCGCGATGTCGAGAACCTCGAAGCCATCCGCCGCTTTGCCGTGACGTATCTGCGTAACGAGCAGGACATCGACCTGCAGGCCTTCGGCGTGAAGTTCGACCGCTACTACCTGGAATCGTCGCTCTACACCGAAGGCAAGGTGCAGCAGACGGTGGACGCGCTCATTGCCGCCGGCAAGACGTACGAGCAGGAAGGCGCGCTGTGGCTGCGCACCACCGACGACGGCGACGACAAGGACCGCGTCATGCGCAAGTCCGACGGCGCCTACACCTACTTCGTGCCCGACGTTGCGTACCACACGACCAAGTGGGGCCGCGGCTTCAAGCAGGTCATCAACGTGCAGGGCAGCGACCACCACGGCACCATCGCGCGTGCGCGCCGGCCTGCAGGGCTTGAACATCGGCATCCCGAAGGGCTACCCCGATTACGTCCTGCACAAGATGGTCACGGTGATGAAGGACGGCGCCGAGGTGAAGATCTCCAAGCGCGCCGGCTCCTACGTGACGGTGCGCGACCTGATCGAATGGTCCAACGGCGATGCGGAATCCGAAGCCGGCGTCGACACCATCCGCGCCTGCGTGGAAGCCGGCGAGCCGAACTGGCCGGCGCGCTTCACGCGTGGCCGCGACGCCGTGCGCTTCTTCCTGCTGTCGCGCAAGGCCGATACCGAATTCGTCTTCGACGTCGATCTGGCGCTCAAGCAAAGCGACGAAAACCCGGTGTACTACGTGCAGTACGCCCACGCGCGCATCTGCTCGGTGTTCGAGCGCGCCGGGGTTGACCCAGCCTCGCTCACCACCGCTGATCTCGCTGCCGTGTCGGGCCCCGATGTCAGCCCGCAGGCGACGGCGCTGGTGCAACGCCTGGCCGCATTCCCCGACATGCTGGCCGACGCCGCGCGAACTGGCCCTGCACGCCGTGGCCTTCTACCTGCGCGACCTCGCGGGCGATTTCCACGCGTTCTACAACGCCGATCGCGTGCTGGTCGACGACGAGGCCGTCAAGCGTGCCCGTCTGGCGTTGCTGGCCGCCACGCGGCAGGTGCTGCGCAACGGGTTGGCGGTGATCGGCGTGTCCGCGCCGCAAAAGATGTAAACGCGCACGATTTGGCATCACGGCGCTCTTATAATCGGGCGCTTCTAGAAGGATCGACATGGCACGCAATACGCAATCTTCCCGTGCCCGCTCGCAACGGGGCGGCACGTTTCTGGGTCTGGTGCTGGGCTTGATCGTCGGTTTGGCGATCGCCGTGGTGGTTGCGGTGTACATCACCAAGGCGCCGGTACCCTTCGTGTCGCGTGGCGGCGCGCAGCCCAAGCCGAGCGAAGCGGGCAACGTGGTCAACACGCTGCCGACGCCGGTGCAGCCTGCGCCGCAAGCCAGCGCCCCGCAGGCAGCAGACCCGAACGCACCGTTGTGGAGCCGCGTGCCGGCCAAGCCGGTCGATCAGGCCCCGGATCAGAACAATCCGCCGCCGGGCATCACCATCCATCCGGCCCAGCCGGGCTCGGCTCCGCAGGTCGCAAGCGCGCCCGCCGCCAAGCCGCCCAAGCCGCCGGTCACCGCCTCCAACGAGAAGCCGGTAACGGACCCGATTGCCGAAATCGCCCGCCAGGATGCCGCCAAGACGGGCTATTTCCTGCAAGTTGGCGCTTACAAATCGTCCGAAGACGCCGAGCGCCAGAAGGGCAATCTGGCCATGCAAGGCTTCGAAGCCAAGGTGACGCAGCGTGAGGTGAACGGCACCACGATGTATCGCGTGCGCCTCGGGCCGTTCAATTCGCTGGATGAGATGACCGCCGTGCGCAGCCGCCTGCAATCGACGGGCGTGGAATCGTCGGTCATTCGCTTCGCTCGCCAGTAACGTCAAGTCATGCAGCCCGCTGTGAACCCGGCGGGCTGTGATCGGTCAGAAACCTGAGTCTCAGTGACGCTGACAGCGGCGTCTGTCGGTTCTGCGCTGGATTCCGCTGGTTTTTCCGTCGCTTCGTCCAGTTCGTCGTCTAATTCGTCGTCCATTCACCATGAAAAAACTCGCTGCTTTCCTGATCGCCCTCGCCACCGGCGCCGGCTTCCTGATGACCGCGCCGGCCAACGCCGCGCCCACCGCCGGCAAGGAATACAAAGTGCTGCAAACGCCGCAGCCCGTGCCCGCAGGCAAGATCGAAGTGACGGAGTTCTTCTGGTACGGCTGCCCGCACTGCTACGACTTTGAAAACACCTGGACGGCGTGGGTCGCCAAGCAAGGCAAGGACGTCGTGATCAAGCGCGTGCCGGTGGCCTTCAATGCCAAGCTGGAGCCGCACACCCGCATCTATTACACGCTGGAAGCGCTCGGCAAGCTCGACGCCAAGGATGCCAGCGGCAAGACGCTGCATGACCGCGTGTTCGACCAACTGCACAAGAACTACCGCTCGATGTCCGAACTCGATGACATTGCGAAGTTCATGGCCGCCAACGGCGTCGACGAAAGCAGTTCCGCGACACCTACAACTCGTTCAGTGTGAACGCCAATACCAAACGCGCCGCGCAACTGGCTGATCAGTACAAGATCGAAGGTGTGCCGACCGTCGTTGTGCAGGGCAAGTACACCACCTCGCCCGCAGATGCTGGCAGCAACGTCGGTGCCGCCCAGACGCTGGACTACCTCGTCGACCAGGTGCGCAACCGCAAGATGTGACGGGTTGCCGCGTTTCCGGGCATCCGCCCGGGCGTGACACCGCCATCGACGCCCGCCCCTGTGCGGGCGTTTTTGTGCGTCGGCCTTCTGCACACCAACAGGACATCGACATGAGCGAGACCGTCTTCATCACCGGCGCTTCCAGCGGCATCGGCCAAGCCTTGGCACGTCAATACGCAGCGCAGGGCGCCACGATCGGGCTGGTCGCGCGGCGAGTTGAAGTGCTCCACGAGTTTGTCCAGACGCTGCCGGCCGGCATCCAGAGCCGCTGCCATTGCTACGCCGCCGACGTGCGCAACGCCGAATCGATGCGCGACGTGGCCAGCGCATTCATTGCCAAGGTCGGTGTGCCCGATGTGGTGATCGCCAACGCCGGCATCTCGGTCGGCACGGACTTGCGTGAACCGGGCGACCTGAAAGCCTTTGCAGCGGTGATGGACACCAACTGGATGGGCGTGCTCAACACGTTCCAGCCGTTCGTCACGCCGATGCTGGCACGTGCGAACCCGGGGCGGCCCGGCGGCACGCTGGTCGGCATTGCCAGCGTGGCGGGCGTGCGCGGCTTGCCCGGTGCGGCGGCCTACAGCGCCTCCAAATCGGCGGTCATCAAACTGATGGAGAGCCTGCGCGTGGAGTTCCGCCCGCTTGGCCTGCGCGTCGTGACGATCGCCCCCGGCTACATCCGCACGCCGATGACCGAACACAACCCGTATCCGATGCCCTTTCTGATGCCGGTGGACCGCTTCGCGCAGAAAGCCGTGAATGCGATCCGTCGCGGCGTGCGCTTCACGGTGCTGCCATGGCAAATGGGCGTCGTTGCCAAGCTGCTGCACGTGCTGCCGCGCGGGCTCTATGACTTTGCGTTTGCGCGCGCCGGGCGCAAACCCCGCAACCCTGAGATTTCGTCATGACTTACACCGATGCGGCTGGGTTTGCCCACGCCCCCGTCGACACCGCACCGCGCATTGCCAGCCTGGTGCCTTCGATTACCGATCTGCTGTTCTCGCTTGATCTGGGCCATCAGCTCGTCGCCCGCACCGGCTTCTGCATCCACCCGCGCGAAGCGGTGCGCAACGTGCCGAAGGTAGGCGGCACCAAGACCGTCAAACTCGACAAGCTCCGCGAGCTGGCCCCCACGCACGTGATCGTCAACATTGACGAGAACACGCGCTCGACCGTCGACAAGCTGCGCGAATTCATCCCGCACATCATCGTCACGCATCCTTGCTCGCCGGAAGACAATCTCGCGCTGTACCAGCTGCTGGGCGGCATCTTTCGCCGCGAAGCGCAGGCGCAAAAGTTGTCGGATGCGCTGACGCAGGAGCTGGAGGCGCTGCGCGGCCGCCACTTCCTGCCGCATCGCGTGCTGTACGCCATCTGGCAAGACCCGTGGATGACGGTGTCGCGCGACACGTACATCTCCCGCATGCTCAAGCTCGTCAACTGCCACACCTGGCCCGACGATCCGACGCCCGTGCAATGCGGCACCGACAAGAGTGGCGATTGCGCCCGCCCCAACCGGCCCGACACGCGCTACCTGACGTTCCGCTGGAGCGATGATGTCGTGCGCAACATCGACTGCGTGCTGCTCTCCACCGAGCCTTACAGCTTTACCGACGAGCATGTCGACGCGCTGGAAAAGCAGATCGGCAAGCCCGTCTATCTCGTCGATGGCGAGATGGTGTCGTGGTACGGCAGCCGCGCGATCGACGGCGTGCGGTACCTGGGGCAATTTGCGAAGACGCTGCGTTAGATCTTCCAGCGGTGCGCACAAAAAGAACCCGCCAATTGGCGGGTTTTTTGTCGGTCGGAGCGATGCGTTATCGCACAAATCCATAGTCGTACTCCACCTTGGCAATGCGCAGGTGGTACGACGCATACCACTGCTCGCGCCCTAGCTTCTGCGCGGCAAGGTGGTC
This sequence comes from Ralstonia sp. 1B3, assembly GCF_036631435.1. Taxonomy (NCBI): domain Bacteria; kingdom Pseudomonadati; phylum Pseudomonadota; class Betaproteobacteria; order Burkholderiales; family Burkholderiaceae; genus Ralstonia; species Ralstonia sp. 1B3. Next base: position 31,291 of record NZ_JAPNUG010000024.1, read on the forward strand.
GCTCTGGTTCTTCCACTCGCGAATGGCCTCCAGCGACGACCAATACGAGACGGTGATGCCCGGCCGCCCCTGGTCGCCGGCCAGCTCATCGCGCACGGATTCGATGCCGAGAAAGCCTGGCATGCTGCGGGCCAGTTCCACCATGCGGTCGGCCATGGCGCCGTAGCCGTTGTCGCCGTCGGTGCGGGTGGAGGCGAAGATCACGGCGTAATACGGCGCAGTCGGCGTTTGCGCGGGAAACGGTAGGACGACGGCGCTGTCGTCGAGAACGTCATGCTGGTCAGCCATGGTCGGCTCCGGTGAATGGCGGCAGTTGTGCAGCTTACGTTGCTGCGTGGAATCGAACGATACCGTCAGCGCCGGTTTCGCGCACCAGTTCACCGCGATGCCACAGCGCGTGCAGGTGGGCGAGCGCCTCGCCCATCGCAAAGGTCATCTGGTGCACGTCAAACTGGCGCTTGAAGATGACGTTGACGATGTCGCGGGCCGATTGCGGCGCGGCCTTGCATGCGGCCAACGTTTCGGCCAGCCGGTCGGCATGGTGGTCCCGCAGTTGCTGGATGCGCGTATGCAACCCGCGGAAGGGCCGCCCGTGCGACGGCAGGATCAGCACGTCCGCCGGCAGCGGCTCGTACTTGCCGAGCGAATCGAGATACAGCGTGAGCGAATCGGCTTCAGGCTCCAGATCGAACACGCTCACGTTGGTGGAGATGCGCGGCAGGACCATGTCGCCGGAAATCAGCACGTTGGCATCTTCACTGTAGAGCGCGACGTGCTCGGGCGCATGGCCGAAGCCGGTAATGACACGCCACTGGTGCTGGCCGATGGCGACGACGTTGCCGTCCATCAGGCGGCGGTACTGGCTGGGTACGCCCGGTACGAGCGTGCTGTAGTAATCCTTGCGATTGCGGATGCCTTCGATGGAGGCCGGGTCCGTCAAGCCGTGGCGCTCGAAATGGCGCGCGGCAAATTCGCCGCCGGCGTTCGACGCGCCGGTGCCGCCCACCAGCATGCGCGCGAAGGCGTAGTCGCCCAGGCTCATCCACAGGCGCACGTTCCAGCGTTTTTCGTCGCCGCCTTCGCACAGCCAGTTCGACAGGCCGACATGATCCGGATGGCAGTGCGGACGAGCACGCGCAGCACCGGCAGGCCATCGAGGTGGTTCGCGAAGATCGTTTCCCAGTACCCGCGAATTGCTTCGTGGTTGATGCCGCAATCGACGATCGTCCAGCCGTCCTGCCCGTCCTGCCGATCGCGCAGCAGCCAGAGATTGATGTGATCGAGCGCAAACGGCAGCGGCATGCGCAGCCAGTACACGCCAGGGGCGACTTCAAACCGCGTGCCGCCTTCGGGAAGCGTGTCGCCAAAGGGATAGTCGAGTTGGTGTTCGAGCGCGTTCATGTGGATGGGGTCTCGGTCGCCGCCTTTGGGGGCTTCGGGCGGTCTCTGCGATTGCGGTTTGGCGCCATTGACGCTAACGTAAACGTCAATTCGCCGCCGGTCATCCATCTTAAGCGAAAACTTAATGTCGCTGGCCAGCGTGCATGTGTCATCACACCTCTGTCGTTACTCCGCTCCCGCCGTATGCCTGTCTCCACTCCGTCTGCCGCCGCCGCGCTTGCCGCCGATCTTGAATCGGGGATGCCGGCGCACTTGCCGACGCAAGCTTCACCATCACCGATCTTGCACGCGAGTTCGACATCACGCCGCGCGCCATCCGCTTCTATGAGGATCAGGGCCTGCTCGCTCCGGACCGCCAAGGGCCGGGCGGACGTCGACGGGTGTATTCGGCCGGCGAGCGCACGCGCCTGAAGCTGACCTTGCGCGGCAAGCGACTCGGCCTGTCGCTCGGCGAGATCAAGGAGATTCTTGATCTGTACGAATCGCCGCGCGATACGGTGCCGCAGCTGGAGCGCTTCCTGGCCTCGCTGGCGCAGCACCGCGCGGTGCTCACGCAGCAGCTAGAAGACCTGAACGCGCAACTGGCCGAGATCGACCAGCACGAACGCCAGTGCCGCCAGCTGCTGGAGGACGCGCAGGCCGGCACGGGCAAGCCGCCCAAGCGACGCAAGGCCGCCTGATCCGCAAATCTACGTAATCGCCAGTCATTGACGTTTACGTAAACGTCAATACAATACGCAACACCTCGCAATACCCTCCCGGCACCGGTGCGCCCGCCACAAGCGGCGCACCGCACAGCGCCTGACCACTTACCCGAGACACCGCGGCTTGAACCGCGCCCAAGGAGACCACCATGATTGATCTGCCCGGCCTGAAATTCGACTTGGGCGAAGACATCGAGATGCTGCGTTCGGCCGTGCGCGATTGGGCGCAGGGCGAGCTGGCACCGCGTGCCGGCGAAATCGACCGCACCGATCAGTTCCCGATGGATGCGTGGCGCAAGATGGGCGAGTTGGGCGTGCTGGGCATCACGGTGGCCGAGGAGTACGGCGGCGCCAACATGGGCTACCTGGCGCACATGATCGCCATGGAAGAAATCAGTCGCGCATCGGCGTCGGTGGGCCTGTCGTATGGCGCGCACTCGAACCTGTGCGTGAACCAGATCCACCGCAACGGCACGGCGGCTCAGAAGGCCAAATACCTGCCCAAGCTGGTTTCCGGCGAATGGGTGGGCGCGCTGGCAATGAGCGAGCCGAATGCCGGGTCGGACGTCGTCAGCATGAAGCTGCGCGCAGAGCTGAAAGGCGACCGCTACGTGCTCAACGGCACCAAGATGTGGATCACCAATGGCCCCGACTGCGACGTGCTCGTCGTCTACGCCAAGACCGAGCCCGAACTGGGCGCGCGCGGCATGACGGCGTTCATCGTCGAGAAGGGCATGAAGGGTTTCTCGGTGGCGCAGAAGCTGGACAAGCTCGGCATGCGCGGCTCGCACACGGGCGAGCTGGTATTCGAGAACGTGGAAGTGCCGGTAGAAAACGTCCTCGGCCAGGAAAACGGCGGCACGAAGGTGCTGATGAGCGGCCTGGACTACGAGCGCGCGGTGCTCTCCGGCGGCCCAATCGGCATCATGCAGGCCTGCATGGACGTGGTCACGCCGTACATCCACGACCGCAAGCAGTTCGGCCAGAGCATCGGCGAATTCCAGCTCATCCAGGGCAAGATGGCCGACATGTACACCACGCTGCAGGCGTGCCGTGCGTACCTCTACACGGTCGGCAAGAACCTCGACTCGCTGGGCCGCGACCACGTGCGCCAGGTCCGCAAGGACTGCGCCGGCGTGATCCTCTACACCGCCGAAAAGGCCACCTGGATGGCCGGCGAAGCCATCCAGATTCTGGGCGGCAACGGCTACATCAACGAATTTCCGGTCGGCCGGCTGTGGCGCGACGCCAAGCTGTACGAAATCGGCGCCGGCACGTCGGAAATCCGCCGCATGCTGATCGGCCGGGAGCTGTACGCAGAGACGATGTAACAGGGCGGAGCAGGCCGGCTGGCGGCACGGGGCCATCAGCCAAACGGATAAGGAGGCGCAACGGTTTCAGGACACGAACACAGCACCGAAGACCCTACAATCTAGGTCTGCCTGGTTTGCTGGTTTTGCCGCTTCCTGCCCTCCCCGCGTACACGCCATGTCCCACTTCCCCAAGCTCCTCTCGTCGCAGATCGCTTTTGACGTCGCCCGCACGATGCTCGACGGCTTCGACAAGCACTACCGCTTGTTCCGCGAGGTGAGCGTACAGGCCAAGACTGCGTTCGAGACCGGGGACTGGGCCGGCCTGCAGCAACTGCAGCGCGACCGCATTGCGTACTACGACGAGCGCGTGCGTGAAGCCTCCGTCATCCTGGAAGACGAATACGACGCCGAGAACATCGACGACGAGATCTGGCGTCAGATCAAGCTGCACTACATCGGCCTGCTGACCAACCATCACCAGCCGGAACTGGCCGAGACCTTCTTCAACTCGGTGTGCACGCGCATCCTGCACCGTTCGTACTTCAACAACGATTTCATCTTCGTGCGCCCGGCCATCTCGACGGAATACATCGAGAACGAAGAGTCGCCCACCAAGCCGACGTATCGCGCGTACTACCCCGGCACACGCGACGGCCTGGGCGCCTGCTTCGAGCGCATCGTCCACAACTTCCAGCTCAACGCGCCGTTTGAAGACCTGGAGCGCGACATCGGCTACGTCGTGCGCGCGGTGGGCGAGCACTTCGGCGATTTCCGCATCGCGCCGAATTTCCAGATCCACGTGCTGTCGTCGCTGTTCTTCCGCAACAAGGCGGCGTACATCATCGGGCGCGTGATCAACGGCGACAAGACGTTCCCGCTGGCCGTGCCGATCCTGCGCAATGCCGCGGGCCAGCTTTCTCTCGACACGGTGCTGCTGCGGCAAGAACAACTGCTGATCCTGTTCTCGTTCACGCACTCGTATTTCATGGTGGACATGGAGATTCCGTCTGCCTACGTGACCTTCCTGCGTGACCTGATGCCGCGCAAGCCGCGCGCCGAGATCTACACCTCGCTGGGTCTGCAAAAGCAGGGCAAGAACCTTTTCTATCGGGACTTCCTGCATCACCTGCAGCATTCGTCCGACAAGTTCATCATCGCGCCGGGCATCCGGGGCCTCGTGATGCTGGTGTTCACGCTGCCGTCGTATCCGTACGTGTTCAAGGTCATCAAGGACTACTTTCCGCCGCCCAAGGAAACCACGCGCGAGCAGATCAAGAGCAAGTACCAGCTTGTGAAGCGCCACGACCGCGTGGGGCGCATGGCCGATACGCTCGAGTATTCCGACGTGGCGTTCCCGCTCTCGCGCTTTGATGACGACCTCATCAAGGAGCTGGAGAAGCATGCGCCGTCGATGGTCGAATACCAGCGCAGCGATGACGGCGGCGAAGAGATCGTCATCCGCCACGTCTACATCGAGCGCCGCATGACGCCGCTGAACATCTGGCTGCACGAAGGCACCGATGCGCAGGTCGAGCACGGCATCATTGAATACGGCAACGCCATCAAGGAACTCATCGCCGCGAACATCTTCCCGGGCGACATGCTGTACAAGAACTTTGGCGTGACGCGCCACGGCCGCGTGGTCTTCTACGACTACGACGAGATCGAATACCTCACCGACTGCAACATCCGCACCGTGCCCGAACCGCGTACGGAAGAAGAAGAAATGTCCGGCGAGGTCTGGTACAGCGTCGGCCCGCACGACATTTTTCCGGAGACGTACCGCACGTTCCTGCTGGGCGACCCGCGCGTGCGCGAAGCCTTCCTCAAACACCACGCAGACTTCTTCGAAGCCTCCATGTGGCAGGGGTACAAGGAGCGCCTGCTCTCCGGTCAGATGCACGATTTCTACGCGTATGACGCAGCGGAACGCTTCGTCAATCGCTACGGGCGAGCGCGCCCGACAATGCCGCGCAAGACAACACGACGCAGCAGCGCGCCGCCGCTTAACTCTCTCAACACGACGGGAAACCATGCCACATCGCATCAAGGAACTCTTCGAAAACAACCGGAAGTGGGTCGAGCGCGTCAACGCCGAAGACCCGGCTTTCTTCTCCAACCTGGCCAACCAGCAGAACCCCGAGTACCTGTGGATCGGCTGCTCGGATTCGCGCGTGCCTGCCAACCAGATCATCGGTCTGCCGCCGGGCGAAGTGTTCGTCCATCGCAACATCGCCAACGTGGTGGTGCACTCGGATCTGAACTGCCTGTCGGTGCTGCAGTTTGCGGTGGAAGTGCTGAAGATCCGGCACATCACGGTGGTGGGCCACTACGGCTGCTCGGGCGTGAAGGCTGCACTGACCAAGCAGCGCTTCGGGCTGGCTGACAACTGGATCCGCCACGTGCGTGACGTGGCCGAGCAGCACGAAACGTATCTCGGCACAGTGGTCCGTGAGCAGGATCAGCATGATCGGCTGTGCGAGCTCAACGTGATTCACCAAGTCAACAACGTGTGCCTGACGACGATCGTGCAAGACGCGTGGGATCGCGGGCAACCGCTGACCGTTCATGGCTGGATTTACGGCGTGAAGGACGGGATGCTGCGCAATCTGGGGATGGCGGCGAGTTCCAACGAGGAACTGCATGCTCAGTTGGCTGAGGCTTGGCTGAATTATGGGAAGGAAGGGAGTACGCCTAGTCCGGTGGGGTTCTGATTTCTTTTGTTTGGGATGGGTTGTTTTGTTGTTGGTCCATCCCTTGTTTCATCCCCTGCCGGGCTGACTCACTTTTCTTTGTCTTGCCAAAGAAAAGTAAGCAAAAGAAAGGCGCGCCCGAGATGGCGAAAGATTCCTTGAATTTATGTCGCAGAGAGGGGAAGGGAAAAACTCGCTGCGCTCAGACAGTTTCCCTTCCTTTTTCCTCTCTGCAACATAAATTCAAGGCGCCATCTAGGGCAAGAACGTCAACGGCCAAACCATCGGCCACGAGTGCAGTAGGAATCGGCAGCACAACGCGAAGCAGAGCGAGCAGCAACAGCAACAAACAAGAGCCAGCTAGGTCAGCGCACAGATTGTGTGGCCGTACCCTGCCCTAGATGGCGCCTTGAATTTGTGTAAGCGGGCGGAAGAAAGAACGGGAACTGTCTGAGCGAAGCGAGTTTTCCCGTTCTCCGCCCGGTTACACAAATTCAAGGAAGGGGTCGCCATCTCGGGCGCGCCTTTGCTTACTTTCTTTGGCAAGACAAAGAAAGTGAGTCGGCCCCGGCAGGGGACGAAACGGAGATGGACCAACAAGGCCCACCCACCCAACAAGCAAGAGACACACAACCCCTGCACCAAAAGTGCAGAACATGTCCCAAGCACAGTTCCAGGAGATTGCAGCAATGTCCGACCGCATCGTCATCGCCTCCGCAGCCCGCACACCGATGGGCGCCTTCCAGGGCGAACTCGCCAGCCTCACCGCTCCGCAACTCGGCGCCGCTGCCATTCGCGCGGCGGTCGAACGTGCGGGCTTGAAACCGGAACAGATCGAAGAAGTCATCATGGGCTGCGTGCTGCCTGCGGGCCAGGGGCAGGCACCGGCACGCCAGGCCGCACTGGGGGCGGGCCTGCCGCTGTCGGTCGGCTGCACGACGGTCAACAAGATGTGCGGTTCGGGCATGCGCGCGGCCATGAACGCGTATGACGCGCTGCTCGCGGGCTCGGTCGACGTGGTGGTCGCGGGCGGCATGGAAAGCATGACGAATGCGCCGTACCTGATCCCGAAAGGCCGCGGCGGCTATCGTATCGGCCACGGCATGATCTACGACCACATGATGCTCGACGGCCTGGAAGACGCTTATGACAAGGGCCGCGCTATGGCACCTTCGGTGAGGATTGCGCCGAGAAATACGGCTTCACGCGTGAAGCCCAGGACCACTTCGCGATGACGTCCGTGCGGCGCGCGCAGGAAGCGACCGAATCCGGCGCGTTCCGCTGGGAGATCACGCCCGTCACCGTGTCGAGCAAAGCCGGCGACACCGTCATCGACACCGATGAAGGCCCGCGCCGCATCAAGGTCGACAAGATCCCGTCGCTCAAGCCCGCCTTCAAGAAGGACGGCACGGTCACGGCCGCGTCGTCGTCGTCGATCAACGATGGCGCGGCTGCGCTGGTCATGATGCGCGAGTCGACTGCCAAGCAGCTCGGCATCACGCCGCTGGCGGTGATGCTCGGCCACACCACGCACGCGCAAGCGCCGGGCTGGTTCACCACGGCGCCGGTCACGGCCATCGACAAGCTCTTCAAGAAGCTCGACTGGAACTCAGGCAACGTCGACCTGTTCGAGATCAACGAGGCGTTTGCCGTGGTGCCGATGGCCGCGATGCACGACCTGCACATCCCGCACGAGAAGGTGAACGTGAACGGCGGCGCGTGCGCGCTGGGCCATCCGATCGGCGCATCGGGCGCGCGCGTGATCGCGACGCTGCTGGGCGCCCTGCGACACCGCGGCGGCAAGCGCGGCGTAGCGAGCCTGTGCATCGGCGGCGGCGAGGCCACGGCCGTGGGCATCGAACTCTACTAAGGCACGCGCATGACGAACGCAGCATCGCGCCGCACGCGCACCGCGCTCATCCTGGGCGCGTCGCGCGGCATCGGCCTGGAGACCGTCAAGCAGTACCGCGCGGACGGCTGGCGCGTGATCGCCACCGTGCGCACGCAGGAAGCCGCGCAGGCGCTGCAAGCATTGGGCGCGGAAACACACGTGCTAGACCTGACCGACGCAAATGCCGTGGCCGGCCTTGCGTGGAAGCTCGACGGCGAAGCGCTGGACGTGGCGATCTACGTGGCGGGCATCTACGGCCCGCGCACGCAGGGCGCCACGCCCGTCAGCCAAGCCGACTTCGATGCGGTGATGCACACCAACGTGTGGGCGCCGATGGGCGTGCTGCCCGCCGTGCTGCCGATGGTGGAAGCCGGACGCAATGGTGCGGACGAGCCTGGCGGCGTGCTCGCCGTCATCTCCAGCCGCATGGGCAGCATCGGCGACATGGCGGGCAACGGCGGCTGGCTGTATCGCGCCAGCAAGGCGGCGGTGAATGCCGTGCTGCG